>CAYYNJ010000112.1:0-8815 GCA_964472775.1 uncultured Spirochaetaceae bacterium | reverse complement strand
ACGGGGAGAAATCATCTTTTTTGGATCCCTGCCGTTTACCCTTCTCTTGACAACCCTGGGGTATCAGACTGTGGATTATCTGAATGAGCGGTCGGGCCCGAATCCCGAAGATGCGGTGTGGGGAAACCTGACCGAGGACGATAGAAAAACGGTGCTGGTGGCTTCTTTGAGTTCCGCTTTGGTGATCGCCCTGGTGGATTTTTTTATCGGAAAGATCGTCGATGACTGAAGGCGGCCGTTTTCACCCCCCCCGGGAACGCATCAAAGACCGTACGGTGGTGGATCTGCCGGAGGGGCAAACCGAGAGGGTCGATAAGTACATTTCCGATGTATGGGGAATTCTCACCCGCTCTCAGATTAAACAGCGGGACGCCCGGGTTTTCATCGGCGGGGCTCCGGTGAAACTCTCCCGGAAGGTTACCGCGGGGGAGGTGGTGGACATCGAATACAGCCCTCCCGAAAAGATGGACCTGGCGCCCGAGAATATTCCCCTGGATGTCATTTTTGAAAACCGGGATGTGCTGGTGATCAACAAACCCCAGGGGCTGGTGGTTCATCCGGCGGCGGGCAATTTTACGGGAACCCTGGTGCACGGTCTTCTCTTCCGCTACCAGGAGGAGGAGTTTGAAGACTCCTTCGGATCCCAGGATGTGAGGCCCGGTATCGTCCACCGCCTCGACAAAGACACCTCGGGGATCTTAATTACCGCCAAGAACCCCGAAGCCCTGGAGTTTCTCTCCCGGCAGTTCCGGGACAAGAAAGCCCATAAACGCTATGTGGCCCTGGTCAAGGGAACACCTAGTCCCCGGGAGGGCCGGATCGACAACTATCTGGTCCGAGATCCCCGGAACAGGAAGAAATTCACCTGGCGGAAGGGCTCCAGTCAGGGGAAACACGCCGTCACCGATTACCGGGTGATGAGGGAGTTCGATGGTTATTCTTTGATGTTTCTCTACCCCCGGACCGGCCGTACCCACCAGCTCCGGGTACACACCCTCTCCCTAGGCCACCCCATCTTAGGGGATCCTATCTACGGCCGGAACATGGGGCAGGGCGGCGTCACCTTGATGCTTCACGCCGCCCGTCTTACCATCTGCCTTCCCGGAGAGAGCGAACCCCGGACCTTTCGGGCCCCTTTGCCGGACCGGTTTTCTCCCTTTCTTAAATGAAATTTACCGGTTTCCGAGACTTACGGGATTTCCCGCCAAGCTCTAAACCTCTTCATCATCGTCCCTGTCCTGGAGCTGCTGGAACCGGCTGTGGGCGATGGCTCCGTTGAACACGGGGTTGAAGGCGGTCTCGGCTTTTAGAATCGAAGGGGGACCGTGTCCCGGAAAAAGCAGGGTTTCTCCGGGAAGGGGCAGAATTTTTGCCTCGATACCCTTTATCAGCATCAGCTTGGCCTGATAGGTGGTGGTGGATCCCATTCGGCCCGCCGCCAGGATATCCCCCGAGAAGAGATAATTTTCGATAAGGTAAGCCACCGAATCGGCGGAATGGCCCGGCACGGCAAACACCTTCACCGGGAAATCTCCGAGCCGCAGTTCTTCACCGTCCGCCACGGGCAGGCATGAGGCGTGACGGTTTTTCAGTTTCCCCGCACAGTACACCGTAAAATCATAGATTTTTTCCAAGGTTCTGAGGCCGTCGGTATGGGATTTATGAAGATGGGTTAAAAGGACGTGGCGCGGGTAGAGCTTGTTGGATTCTATCAGTTTTAAGAGCTCGATATCCATGATGCCGGGGTCGACCAAAATGGCTTCTCCTCCCTGGTCGGGGCCGAGCAGATAGGTATTGGAAAAAGCCAGGGAGCTAAAATGGTGGATGAGTTTCATTGCCGGTTTTCCTCTTTGAAAATGGCTTCTTCATAGTTGGAGTACTTAAAATCGACCCCTTTCCGGCGGGACATGGAGAAGTTGACCCGTTTAAGGTTGCAGTCCCGAAAGGACACATCCTCCAATTGGGCGGAGATGAAACAGGAAAAGTAGAGATCGCTTTCGTTAAACACGCTGTTTCGTCCCTGCAGGCCGTTGAAGTTGCAGTGGAGCAGTTCAGAGCCGGTGAAGTCGCAGTTCTCCATCCGGGATCCGGCGAAGACGTTATAGCGGATCGCCGATTCGGTGAACCGGCAATCTTCGAACCGGCTGAAGGGGAAAAATGTCATCCTGAAGGTGGTACCGCTGAAATTAACGCCCTTCAGATTCACCTCGGAAAGGTCGCAGACCGTAAAATCCTTATCCGAAAGATCCCATCCCTCTAGACTGATTCCGGGAAGGCTTATGTCCTTGATGAACTTGTTTTCTTGGAAAAACCGCCTTAGCTTTTCTTTATAGGCATCCAGGTCGGACAGATGGTTTACACAGACCGATTCAAATGAGAGGGCGGAGTGGAGGCATCCTTCGACGGAACAGTTTTTCTTTTGGAACATGGTGTAAGGGTTCAGGATTTTATTGCACATGTCAAGGGAAAAGTGTATCATTGGCCCATGGCCGGATGCTTTCATTGTGGCAACAGCTTTCCCGACGATTTTAAGATCTACCGCTCCACCACTTGTCCTTCCTGCGGGAAAGACGCCAAGGTGTGTCTGAACTGCCGTTTCTACTCCCCCGGAAGCCACTGGGACTGTTCGGAAACCATCCACGAGGCGGTGAGGGAAAAAGATCGATCCAATTTCTGTGATTTTTTCTCGCCCAAGGCCGCCCCGGCCGGCGGCGGCGCGGGGGCTCAGAAGGCCGGAAAGGCCCGTTCCCAGTTTGATTCCCTCTTCGGTAATGACGAATAATTCACCCCTCATCTTTTTAGACTCGGGCATCGGCGGCCTTCCGTATTTGAACTGGCTGAGGAAGAAGCTTCCCGGGGAAGATCTGATCTACCTGGCGGACAGCCAGGGATTCCCCTACGGAGAGAAGGCTCCCGGTGAGCTGACTCACCTGCTGATCGACCGGTTTGAACGAATGAACCGGCTTTTTGCCCCGAAAGCGGCGGTTCTGGCCTGTAATACCGCTTCGGTGGTTTCCCTGGAAGAGTTGAGGCACCGGTTTGATTTCCCCTTCATCGGAACCGTACCGGCGATTAAACCGGCGGCGGGAAACGGTGAACGGCATAGGATAGGTCTTCTTGCCACCAACCGCACCGTGGAAGAAGCCTACACCGAGAGGCTTATCCGTGATTTTGCCTCCCACTGCGATGTGATTAAAAGAGGGGCCGCAGAGCTGGTTGATTTCGTGGAAAACCGCTACTATGAATCAACCCCGGCCCAGGTGGATCTTTTTTTAAAACCCCTAGTGGAGGATTTTACCTCCCGCAAGATCGATGCCCTGGTGCTGGGATGCACCCACTTTGTCTATCTCAAAGAAGCCCTGGAGCGGGGCCTTCCCGGTGTTTCCATCGTTGATTCGGTGGACGGGGTGGGGCGGCAGATCCTGCGGGTTCTGGATGCCCTGGGACACAGGGCGGCGGGAGACGGACGGGCACGGCTTTACACCACCGGAGGTTCGGAAAAGCTGTTCCGCGACTTTGCCCGGCGCAGCAACCTTGAGGAGGCGGGGATTCTTCCCTGACATATGACTGGTTTAATATTATATGGGATAAACAATATCTACACGGTCCTGGGACCCGACGGCCGCCGGGAATGCCGGTTCAAGGGCAAAAAGCTCAAAGACACCGAAGGCGAATACAGCCCCCTGGCTCCCGGGGATAAGGTGGAATGGGAAGACGACCCGAATAACACGGGTAAGGGTATGATACTCTCCCGCCTTCCCCGCGAAAACGGGTTTTCCCGTTGGAACACCAAACGGAACGCCCCCCAGACCATGGCGGCCAACCTGGACGTTCTGGTCTGTCTGGCCAGCCCCGTGAGTCCTCCCTTCCGGCCCCGGTTCATCGACCGGGTGCTGCTCCTGGCGGAACAGCATTTTCCCGTGATCATTGCGGTGAATAAGGCGGACCAGGGAATGGATGAAGAGGTCCGGGAGATGCTGGAAATCTACCGTTCCATCGGGTATCGGGTGGTCACCGTCTCGGCCCACACCGGCCAGGGGATTCCTGAACTTATCTCCCTCATCGAAGGGCGGCGGTGTGCCGTGGTGGGACAGTCGGGAGTAGGAAAGTCCACCCTGCTGAACAAGCTCGATCCCGATTTTAACCTGCGGGTGGGGGAGATCTCTGAAAAATACAACCGGGGAAAACATACCACCAACTACGGGATCATGCTGCCCTGGCGGGGGGGCTGGATCATCGACACCCCCGGAATCCGGGAGATCCATGTCCACGGCCTGGAATCCCGGGAACTGGCCCATTTCATGCCCGAATTCCGTCCTTTCGTTGAGGATTGTCAGATGCCCTCCTGTGTTCACATTACCGAACCGGGATGTTCGGTGAAAGAGGCCGTGGAGGCGGGGAAGATACACCCCGAACGTTACGAGAGTTATATGAGAATGTACTACAGTTTGAAAGAACGCGAGGACGGTCATGGATAAACAAACCGGCGAAATCCTCGATTTTCCCAAGATTATTCAGGCCCTTAAGGGGCTTTGCTTTTCCCCCGAGGGGGAAGATCTGCTGGGCCGGCAGGCCTTCATCTTTCAGGAGCCGGAGTTGGCCATGCAGCTTGACAGGGCCGGAGAGTTCCGGATGCTCCTGGAGGCGGGGGAAGACCCGCCTTCCTTTGATTTTCCCGGCCTTCCCTTTCTCTCTAAGGCCGCCCGGGAAGGCACGGTGCTGGAGGGGGAAGAGCTTTCCGCCCTGGGGCGGTACATCCGATCGTCTCGTACCTTGGCTTCTTTTCTGAAACGGGTGCCCGAGAACCGGGATGACTATGCGGGACACCTGAAAGAACAGGCGGACCTGCTGCCGGATCTAACGGATCTGGAAAAAAAGATTTTCGCCAACCTGGATGTGAACGGGCAGGTCCTGGAAAACCATCCCGCCCTGAGGCCCATACGCCGCGCCATGGACCGGCTGAGCCGGGAAATAAACAACCTGGCCTACGGGTATCTGCAGAAGGACCGGGATATCTACCAGGCCGAGGTTCCCACGGTCCGGGACGGGCGCACGGTTCTTCCGCTGAAGGCCAACTACCGGGGAAAGATCCAGGGGATCGTTCATGAGGTCTCCGGCCGGGGAGCCACCCTCTTTATCGAACCCCTGGAGATTGTGGACCGGAACAATCAGCTGGCCCTGGAAGAGAACCGGCTCCGGGTGGAGATTCAGCGGATTCTCCGGGAGCTCACCGGCGCGGTGCGGGAAAGAATCGAAGAATGCCGGCAGCTCCGGGATCAAACCGCCTACCTGGACACCCTTCATGCCAGGGCCCGGTATGCTTCCCAGAGAAGCTGCAGCCGGCCGCTCTTGTGTGAACGGGGTTTCCGGCTTATCCAGGCGGTTCACCCCGGCCTGGGACCGGCGGCGGTGCCCATCAATATCGAGATGCCCCCTGACAAGTCACAGCTCATCATCACCGGTCCCAATACGGGGGGAAAGACGGTTTCGCTTAAAACCCTGGGGCTGTTTGTGCTGATGCATCAGTTCGGCATGGAGATTCCCGCCGCCCATGGAAGCAGCCTTCCCCTGGTCAGCGGTGTCTACGCCGACGTGGGAGACGAGCAGTCCATCGAAGAATCCCTCTCCACCTTCTCGGGCCATATGAGACGCCTCAGCTTCATCATGGAGAAGGCGGACCAGAATTCCCTGGTGCTTCTGGATGAGCTGGGGGGCGGGACGGATCCCCACGAAGGGGCCGCGTTAGCCATGGCCATTTTAGACTGGTTTGGGGCAAAACAGAGCCTTTTGGTCATCACCACCCACCTGGGGGTGATGAAAAACTACGGCTACACCCGCCCCGGCAGCCTCAACGCCTCGGTTACCTTCGATGATGCTACCCTGCGTCCTACCTATCACATCCTCCAGGGGATTCCCGGCGAGAGCCACGCCCTGGAAATTGCCGCCGCCAACGGCATGTCCGACCGCCTGATTGAGACCGCCCGGAGTTACCTGGAGGGGGAAGAGTCGGATGCGGCGGCCATGATACGGGAGCTTCAGGAAACACAAAACCGCTGGAGGGAGCAGGAAAATGAGCTTAAGCGGGTGAAAAACAGCCTGGAGGAAGAGCGCCGCCGGGTGGACCTTAAAGCCCTGAGACTTAAACAGAAAGAGATGGAGATCCGTGAAAACCAGTTCGGCGACCTGAGAGGCTATGTCCGGGAGAGCCGCAAAGCCCTGGAAAACCTGGTGGCGGAGCTGAGAAGCGGCCCCGTGGACCGGGAACAGACCCGCCGGGTGAAACAGTTTATCGCCGAATTGACCGAGAAAGAGGAGGAGGCTTCCCGGAATCTCCACCGGGACCAGGAATCCCTGGAAGAGCAGCTGGAGCAGGAAGCCCCCCCCGAAGCCGATACCTCGGGAGAGATCGAATTTAAGGAAGGCCGGGAGGTTCTTGTGGGACCCCACAAGAAAAGCGGTATCCTGGTGAGAAGGGATAAAAAGGGGCGCTGGCTGGTGGCGGTGGGGACCGTGAAGATGACCCTGCCGGAAAAAGAATTAACCCCGGTGAAGCCGCGGGTTCAGAAGGTTTCCGTATCTTCTTCGGGTTCCGGCAAATATGCGGTGATGGAGCTGGATCTGCGGGGGCAACGCATGGAAGAGGCGCTGAGGCTGCTGGAAAGACAGGTGGACGACGCCCTGATGTCGGGCTTGGATCAATTTAGCGGGATCCACGGTCTCGGCGAGGGGGTGCTTCAAAAGGGGGTCCACGACTATCTAAGCCGCTGTCCGGCGGTAAAAAATTATCAGTTCGCCCATCCCGACCAGGGAGGCTACGGCAAAACCGAGGTGACTTTGGCATGAACCATCCCCGTACCGTGCTGTGGGAAAAACGGCTCCTGAGTATCTTCGAAGGAATCGACGAATATTTAGAAGACCATTATGGAGACCGGCTGCCCCTCCATCCCAACCGTCCGCCCCGGGGCACCACTTCCAGCGGCGAGATGGACGGCCTTTTTAACGTGGGGGCCAGTTTTACCGCCGGTTTCGGGTCCCCCACCGGCCGGGGTTACGTGGTGCAGATTGAGATGCGTACCCTGGCGGAGGTTCCCGAAGATCTCAAAGAGGCGGTGGAACAGGATGTCTTGAACCTTCTCCAGCGGGAATTGGTTCTCCGCTTTCCCGACCGGGATCTGAAGGTTGAGTGGGACGGCCGGGTCTGGAAGATCATCGGAGATCTCAACCTGGGTATGGTATAAAGCTTCCTCATTTAACAAAAAAAACCGTCTTAACCGGATTGCATGGACTTGCCGATTCCTCTATAATTTTTTTTAATGAAAAGTCATATTGATAAATTTCTGCGTGTCCTTCGGATCGAGTTGGAAGATTTGGAACAGGATCTGGTCACTCTTGAAGAATCCACCCGCCAAAAGTGGGAAGATGACAAGATCTCTAACTATGTCTTTTTAGAAAACATGGCCATCCTGAGGGAAGAACTGACGGGGGTTCACAAGATCATCAACGATCTTGCCGGCATGGATACGTCTCGGTTCACGGAAATCAATCAGTTCACCGATCATCTCATTCAAATCATTAAAGAGAATATTAATAATGCGGATCTTCCCGAAGGGGTTTACCGCCTCCTTCAACGGAAAATTCTTAAAGTCCGTGATTTTATCAAAGAATAAATAAAGCGAGAGGTTTTTATGGACGTTCAGCTTAAGGAACTTATCGAGACAATCAAGACCGAAGGGGTCAAAGAGGCGGGGGACAGGTCCGCCGTTATTATTTCCGAAGCGGAGGCTCAGGCGAAGTCGATCCTTGAAGCGGCCCGGAAGGAAGCCGACAAGATCCTCGCCCAGGGGAAGGCCGAAGCGGCCAAGTTTGAAGCTTCCGGCAAGGAAGCGGTCAAGCAGGCTTCCCGGGATCTGCTGCTGAAGATTCAGGGACAGATCGAGAGGCTTTTTGATTCCCTGGTACAGAAGGAAACCGCCGAGGCGTTTTCCGGCAAGGTGCTGGAAGAGAGTATCGTGTCGGTTATTAAAGGCTGGGCGGATAAAAACAGCCTGGACCTGATGGTTCTGCTTTCCGAAAAAGATTTCAAAGCCCTGGAGACTTCTTTAAAAGCCCGGCTGGCGGCGGAAATGAAAAAAGGTATTGAGATTAAACCGTTTTCGGGGGTGGAGGCGGGGTTCCGCATCGCCGAAAAAGACGGCGGCTCCTACTATAATTTTACCGCCGGAGGTGTTGCCGAAATGCTTTCGGAGTTTCTCAATCCGCGGTTGGCGGAACTGATGAAGGAAGCGGGTAAGGAGTAAGTTTTGAGCCAATACTACTTCCTGGTTTCATCCTTACCCTATCTCTTGCCCCGGAATGATGCTCCTATCGATTACGATGGTTTCATGGAAACCTGCCGGGTGCATCTCTCCGAGAGAGAACAGACCATTCTCGAGGCCTGTATTCTCGGTTCCGGAGGGGAAAATCTGGGACACCACCCGCTCTTGGACCGGTGGATCGGGTGGGAATCGGCTTTAAAAAATGAGCTGGTGCTTCTCCGGGCTCATAACCTCAAAATTGAGCCGGAAAAATGGTTGCGGGATGTGAACGGCCCCGCCGGGCTCTTCGATTTGGCTCGGGAGGCGGTACATCTCGAGAATCCTCTGGAGGCGGAGAATTTCCTCAACGAAGCGCGTTGGAATTTTGCCGATGAGCTGGGGGTGGGTCACTTCTTCGATTTCGACGCCCTTCTTGTCTACTCCCTGAAGCTGCAGATTCTGGAACGGCAGCGGTTTTTTACCAGGGAGAAGGGGACCGCGGAATACCGCAAAGCATACGA
>CAYYNJ010000111.1:4807-8848 GCA_964472775.1 uncultured Spirochaetaceae bacterium | reverse complement strand
GAATACCTCGAAGAGAAGGAGAAAAAGGCAAGTTACAGCGTATTGAACGGAAAGTTAGAAATGTACTATAATGCTTTATACGCCAATGATGAGTATAGCAGGGTAATAAGTATCAAGCTAATGTACGTTGAGCCATTTGTGCATAACGATATATCAGAGGTAGTTAGTTGGAGTATTTCACCAACGCTTATTAACGAGAAGCTATACTACAACCAATGGCTATCAAATACCGATAAAGAAACGATTGCAACAAAAACAATTCCAGAGCTGCAAGCCGAGTTAAGTGCTTTCGCTTTGGGTAAGTCAAACCAAAATACAAATCAAAATGAACCCGAAAAGGTACAAGGAGTTTAAAGTCGTTATTGAAAAAGACGGCAAAGGAGGCTTTAAGATTGTAGAGAAATTTCCTACAAAAAGAGGTCACGTTTCTATACATGAACATGAAGCCGAAATTAACAACAAACAGGTAAGTCGTTCAAAACTTTGGTATGAGCTGGACGAAAATCAGCCAGCCGATGCTGAAAAAGCTGCTCTTATGAAGGAAGCCGATGAGCTGGGTATTAAGTACCCAAAATCAATTGGCATTGATAAGCTACGTGAAAAGATTGCAAACTTTACTGTAAAACAGGAGTAACCATGATTAAAAACATTGATGTTTTAGCGGATAGGCTAAAAGGTGTAAAAGTTGGGGAAGAGAACTTGACCCCGCAGAAATTTATTGAGCTGCTAAAGGATGAAAAAGAAATCTAGTTAGCAGTTGACCCCGTCCACATTCTGGACGAAACACAACTAACCGAGTTAAAAACTAACGTAGGTAAAGAGAAGTACGAGGAAGGGAAAACAGCCGGAAGCGAAATGTTCGCCAAAGATTTAAAGAAAAAATTTGGCATTGAGAAGGAAGGCAAAAGCCTTGACGTTGTTTCAAATTACCTTACTGAAAAGTTACAAGCCGAAGCAAGCAAAGAGCCAAACCAAAAGATTACGGAGCTAAACGAATCACTGCAATCGCTTCAAAAGAAGTACGAAACCGACATCACTCAATATACGAGTACGGTCGAATCGCTTAAAAAAAATATTGAGCAGAGGGATATTGATTTTTACATGCAGAGCAATATGCCTCAGCTAAACGGAATTGCTCCAAAGCACGCCTTAATACTTTACAAATCTGAAAGGCAATTTGCAAAGGATGAAAGCGGAAACCTTAACATACTTGTAGGAGGTAAGCCGTTAAAAGATAGCCTTGAAAAGCCTATTGATTTTTCAACGGACTTCACAAACTTTGCCAAACAGTACGGCTGGATTGGAAGCGAAGGACGGGGGGCTGGGAATGCGTACAAAGGTAGTTCTGAATTTAAGACTATCAACGATGTGATGAAACACATGAAAGAAAACAATATAGACCCAACGAAGCCGGAAGGTCTTGAAATTATAAGAAAGTTTGAAGAAGCCCAGAAGTAGGGCGGGGAAATTTGGCGAGATAATGCCGTTTTAATTTTATTGTTTAACTAATACCTTACAAAAAAATGGCAAGTTATTCTGATGGCAGATGGGCTGCGTTTCAATACAAGGTTTCTGAAATGATGCAGATGCCGGAGTTTAAATACAAGCCCAGTGCTACACTAATGAAGTACCTACAAAACACTGATTTCCTTATTCCAGCAAGTGAGAAGGAACGTGTTTTGGGCGTTAAGCAATCCGATCAGGACACCGTAGAACTAAACTTTATTAACAAGCAAACTATTTCTACTGGTTCTGCTCGTGCTTACAATCACACTGGCAGCATTAACGATTCGACAAAAGCAACCGTTTCGTTTACCACTTACGCTGCAGATTTTACTTACTCTATAAAAGGTGCAGACCGCACTATTTGGGATTTAGCCGATCAGGTGGCTACCTGGTGGAACAGGGACAGTCGGCGGAAATATCCACCACCGCCGCCCCGGGTAGAATTTACCGGGCGAAGGTCACTAGTATTTCGCCGGTGGTTAACCCGGTGACCCGTACCCTGCAGGTCAAGCTCTCCCTCACCGAAGATTCTCCCGTCAAGGCGGGCATGTTTGTGGGTATCCGGTTAGTTACCTCCACCGCAGAGAACGCCCTGATGGTTCCCGAAAAGGCCCTGGTCCGGCGAAGCGGGGAAACTTTCGTTTTCCGGGTTCAGGGAGACACGGTGGAGCAGGTGCCGGTTACCCTAGGGCTGCAGGGCTCCGGGACGGTGGAAATTCTTACCGGATTGGACCGGGGGGACCGGGTGGTCACCGAGGGGGCGTCGCTGCTGAGTCCGGGGAGCCGGGTCAAGGTTATCGACGGCCTCTCTCTGAATTCCCGCGGTGAAGGAGCCCGTTCATGACCCTCTCCCGAAGAATATTGAGCCGGCCTTTGACCATGATCATCGTCTTCGCCGTTCTTTCCGTGGCCGGTTTGGCCTTGGTGGACCGTTTGGCCGTGGACTTAATGCCCGAGATAGAGATGCCCGCCATGGTGGTGGTTACCACCTATCCCATGGCGTCCCCTTCCGAAGTGGAAGACACGATCACACGAAAAGTGGAAGAACAGCTGGCCAACGTTTCGGGTTTGGATTCTCTTTCCTCCTATTCCTTTGACGGCTACAGTATGGTCATTCTGATGCTGGATTTCGACACCCACATGGCAGACGTCACCGCCGATGTGCGGGACAAACTGTCTCTGATTTCTGCCCAGCTTCCCGAAGATGCCCAGGATCCCATGATTTTCCATTTTGATCCCAATGCCCAGGCGGTGATTACCCTGGCGTTAACGGGGGATCAGGGGTTGGAGGAACTGCTGGCCCTGGCGGAGAAGGAAGTACAGCCTCGACTGGAACGCCTCAAGGGCGCGGCGGAAGTGTCCCTCTCGGGAGGGCTGGATGAGATTGTTCTGGTGGAATTTTACCGTGAACGGCTTGACTCTCTGGGCCTCAGCATGAGCCAGATTTCTTCGGCTTTGGCCAGCCAGAACATGAAGTTAGGGGCGGGAGAACTGGTGGAGGGGGGGACCAACTACCTGATCCAAACTTCCGGTGAAATAGAAACCCTGGACGATCTTTCCCGGACCATCATCGCCGCCCGGCCTCTGGGGGCTTCGGGAAAATACGAGGTTCTTCTGCGGGATGTGGCGGATGTCCGGTTCGGCACCCGCCCTCAGGATAATATGGTTCTCATCAACGGCCGGGAAGGCATCCAAATTTCCATCAAGAAGACCGACGAGGCCAACATGGTCGAGCTGGTGGCCCAGGTGAAGGAAGAGGTTCGATCGATGGAAGAGCGGCTCCCCGGGGGTACCGCCCTCACGGTGATGCAGGATAATTCTCTTCAGGTGAAGTCGGTTCTTTCAGAGGTTATCAATTCCGCCCTTCTGGGGACCCTCTTCGCCGTTCTGGTGCTGCTTCTCTTTCTGCGCCGGGTGAAGAGTACCTTCATCATCGCCATCTCCATTCCTGTCTCTCTGCTGATTACCATCGGAGGTATGAGTCTGGGGGGAAAGACCTTCAACATGATTTCCCTCACCGGCCTTATATTGGCCCTGGGTATGATTGTGGACGGGTCTATCGTGGTGATAGAAAACATCTTCCGTTACCGTCAGAAGGGAGCGCTGCCGCACTCTTCCGCCGAACTGGGCACCCAGGAGGTGATCGGCGCCATCACGGGATCGATTCTCACTTCGGTTTCGGTGTTTCTGCCCCTGCTGATCTTTAAAAATGATCTGGGGGTCATCGGAATTATGTTCGAGGACATGGCCTTCACCGTGGTGGTGGCCCTGCTGGCCTCCCTGGCGGTTTCCATCCTTCTGGTGCCGGTGTTGGCTTCCAAGGTGTTTCCTATCTACACCCGGGAAGAGAAGCCCCTGAAGAATCGGTTCCTCCGCAGACTGGACCGGAGAATGGACGCCTCCATGGAGCGTTTTACCCAAGGCTACCGGAAGATGGTCGGTTGGGCCCTCAAGCACCGCTTAATTGTGGCGGCCCTGTCGCTGACTCTGCTGGGACTGTCGGTATTCCAGATTCCCCGGCTGGGAATCATCATG
>CAYYNJ010000111.1:3699-4797 GCA_964472775.1 uncultured Spirochaetaceae bacterium | reverse complement strand
AACCACCGAAGAAGTGATGATCCAGTGGCAGTCATTCGCCATGGAGCAGATTCCCGAAGAAGACCGCCGCAGCATCGTGGTTACCGCCGGAAGCGGCGGCGGTTTGGGCGCCGGGGGCGGCAGTCATGTGGGCAAGATGGAGATTGCCCTGCCGCCAGCGGGACAGAGATCTCTGGAGGATGAGGAGATCCGCCGTGCCCTGCGGAGCCGTTTTAGTCTTTTTCCCGATGCCAAGATTAGCTTCTCCAACACCGATATGGCCAAGATGATGACCGGAAACGCCGATGTGTCCCTGCGGTTTCAGGGGCAGGACCTGGATGCATTGGTGGCGGTTACCGAAGAATTCATCGCCTTGGCCAAGGCTGAGATTCCGGCGCTGCTGGAATTTACCAGCAGCCAGTCCAATGCGCTGCCGGAACTGAAACTGGTCCTGGACCGCCAGAGGGTCTATGACCTGGGGTTGAGTACCCAGATGATCGCCTACGAACTTCGTTCCCAGATCGCCGGCACCACCGCCACCACCTTCTCCCGGGAGGGAGAAACCTTGGATGTGGTGCTTCAACTGAGGGAAGAGGACCGGGATTCCACCTTCGATATCAACAACCTTTTCGTAACCTCTCAGACGGGTCAGAAGATACCCTTCTCCAGTTTCGGCGAAGTGGTAAAAAGTTCGGGCCCCGTTTCGATCTACCGGGAAGACCGAGCCAAAACCATCTCTCTCTCCGGCAGCCTAGCCCCCGGGACGGTGGCCAGTTTTGTCCAGAAGGAGGTGGAGGACCTGGCGGCCCGGAGCCTGGTTCTTCCCGACGGGGTGACCATCGCCACGGGAGGTCAGTTTGAAATGATGGCTGACTCCATGGATGCCATGGTGCTGGTGCTGATTTTTGCGGGACTCTTAGTTTTTGCGGTGATGGTCAGTCAGTTCGAATCGCTTAAATCGCCGTTTATCATCTTTGCCATGATACCCATGCTTCTCATCGGGGTGGTGCTGGTCTATACCGTCATCGGAGAGCCCCTGAGCATGCCGTCCTTGATCGGTATCGTCATGCTCCTCGGCATCGTGGTGAACAACGGCATCATCCTGGTGGATTCCATTAA
>CAYYNJ010000111.1:2455-3689 GCA_964472775.1 uncultured Spirochaetaceae bacterium | reverse complement strand
CAGGTGGTGCTGCTGACGGTTCCCGACCTGCAGAACCTCACCATCGAGGATTTTTCCATCCGGGTGGCCGAAGCCTGGAAGATCGGCCGCAAAGGCCGGGACAACGGCATCATCCTGGTGGATTCCATTAACCTCCACCGGAAGAGGGGCCTCCCTGTGGCCCAGGCGTGTCTCGATGCGGCGGCCAACCGACTGAGGCCCGTATTGATGACCACCCTGACCACCATCCTGGCCATGCTTCCCATGGCCCTGTCCGGCGGAAGCGACACCGCCATGGTTAAGCCCATCGGACTTACGGTTATCGGGGGGCTTACCTCGAATACGGTGATTACCCTCTTTCTTGTACCGGTTCTCTATATGATGCTGCACCGCAAGGAAAGGAAGAAAGAAGAGATGGCCCTGAAGGAGGAAGGTGTTGTATGATTAAGTTAGAAATTATCGCCAACCAGGCCCTGGAGCGGCCTTTGATGGCCGTGATGCCCCAAAGAGAAGGCCGGCCCTGCTATACCATGCTGAAACAAGTGGACGGTGCCGGCTATTCGGGTTACTGTCTGGGCAACGATGTTTGGCCCGAAGAGAACATCCTCTTTATCCTTTATCTTGAGGAGACAGAGGTGAGTACCATGAAGGAGAGAATCGGAGAGCTGCGTCTCCGGTTTCCCCTGTTGGGCTTGGCGGCCTTTGAACACCCCGGCGTTACGGAGATCTGAACGGGTGATGCGGGAAACCGACGTCTCACCGCATCCTTTTTTACATTATGTCAAGGAATAAACCATGCGGGCCAAGATTCTGATTATCGAAGATGAACCGAAAATCGCCGAGCTTATCTCCCTTTATTTACGCAAAGAGGGGATCGAAACGGTCCATGCCCCCTCCGGAGAGGAGGGGCTGAAAGAGCTTGGCCGGGAGGTTCCGGATTTGGTGA
This sequence comes from uncultured Spirochaetaceae bacterium, assembly GCA_964472775.1. Classification (GTDB taxonomy): domain Bacteria; phylum Spirochaetota; class Spirochaetia; order UBA9216; family UBA9216; genus CAYYNJ01. The sequence goes on along the minus strand of CAYYNJ010000111.1, from coordinate 2,764 downwards.
TTCTTGACATCAATCTTCCCGGCATGGATGGATTTGAAGTCCTTCAGGAGATTCGCCGGCGGGAGACCCTGCCGGTGGTTATCGTGTCGGCCCGGCAGGAAGACGAGGATATGATCATGGGATTCGGGGTGGGGGCGGATGACTATGTTTCAAAACCGTTCAGCCCCAAGGTCCTGGCCGCCCGGGTGAGGGCCCACCTCAAGAGGAGACTCCGCGAGGGCTGTTTGGACACCCGGCAGCTCGCCTTCGGCCCCTATCTTTTAGATATGGACAACTTGTGGCTGAAAAAAAACGGTGAGAGGGTGGTGC
>CAYYNJ010000111.1:0-2438 GCA_964472775.1 uncultured Spirochaetaceae bacterium | reverse complement strand
GGCCGGCCCGTCAAGCGGGAGGAGCCGTCTGCACGGGTATGGAACAACGGCTACGGGGATCTAAACACCGTATCAGTCCATATACACAGACTCCGGAAGCGGCTCGAAGATGATCCCGCCAATCCCCGGTACCTGAAAACCTCCTACGGTTCGGGGTACTACCTCAGCGATGAAGGAATAGACGGTGGATCTTAGAAGGCGTTTCAAGCTGGTCACCACCATGATATTGATCATCCCGGTTTTCGCCATCCTGGTTACCGCCATGGCCTTTGCCCTGAGCTGGAGCTTCCGTTGGAGCGAGGCGGAGGACCTGTCGGCCCCCCGGTTTTTACATCCCATTTTGACCGACATCCTGGAGGGGAATCTGCCGGCGGAACACCGCTTTAACGGTATCATCATGATGTTCGATCATCCCGGTTCTCTGGCTTACCTGGCGCCGGAGGTGGAGCAGCACCTGGGTTCCTACGACTGGGACAACCCCGAAATGGCCTTTCAACAGCTCATGGATCTCATGCCTCACACCCCCTTCAATATCTCGATTTACCGCTACAAGGGCGCCCCGGGGCTGGTCTTTTATGTGGAGGACTTTTTTACCAGCATGAGGATTTTTCGGGTCAGCTGGCTTCTGTTATTCGTCCTCTATCTGGTGCTGATCGTCATGCCCGTCATGGTACTTCGGCGAATCACCAAACCGATCGCCGCTTCCCTGCTTACCATGGAGCGGCAGGCCCGGGAAATAGGCCGGGGGAACCTGGAGGGGGTGCCCGCTTCGGAACTTCCCTCCCGGCGGCCCCTGCGGACCTTTCGGGAAATGGAGGCCCTGGAGAACTCCTTCAACACCATGAGGCTGGAACTGAAAGAGAATCATGAACGGCAGAGCCGAATCATGATGTCCATTTCCCACGACCTGAAGACCCCCCTGACCCTGATAAAGGGATACGTGGAAGCCCTCAAAGACGGCATGGCCGAAACCCCCGACGCGGTGGTGGAATACGCCGATGTCATTCATGACCGGACCATGCTCTTAGAAGAGCGGATCAACGACCTGATTCACTTCGCCCGGCTTCAGACCACCGACTGGCAGGCCCGGTTTTCCCCCTTCTCATTGAGCGATTTTCTCGAGGAAGCCTGCGATATTTTTCGAAACGATTCACAAATCCGCAAACGGCAATTTGAGTCCGCCGTCGAAGATATGGGTGCCCGGATGCTGAGGGGAGACCGAAAAATGGTTTTTCAGGTTTTAGAAAACCTCTTCGATAATTCCTGCCGCTACTCCGGTGAGGGGGATGTGATACGCCTGGGGGCCCGGACGGAAGAAGACCGGGTGGTCATCAGCATGGAAGATTCCGGCCCGGGTGTGGATGAAGAACATGTGCCTTTTATCTTCAACAATTTCTACCGGGCCGATCAAGGCAGAAACAGCCGGGGCCTGGGGGTGGGTCTCGATTCGGCCAAAACCATCGTTCGAACCCACGGCGGTGATATCGGCTACCAGCCGTCTCTCCTGGGGGGGGCGTGTTTTATCGTGACTCTCCCTTTGGAGCCCCCGGGGCAACATGACAAAAACAATCAAAAATATCGGGAACCCGGTTGATTTTCCTTTGGTATTCTTCGACAATACGGCCTTTATAACGCACTTTAAGGATGAGTTAGATGTCAATCAGGGTGAAATCGTTGTTAACCGTGGCCGTTGCTTCTCTTCTGGGAACGGCTTTTCTGTGGAATTTTAATATTTTTTACGTCCTCAGGGATTGGTCGGTCTACTGGGAGGGCTTTTCTGTTTTCCTCCTCATCGTTTTCATCCTGATCACCGCGGCGGGGGCGGTCATTTGGGCGGTTTTTTCCCCGGTGGCCCGGGCGGAAAAGAAGATGGCCCGGGGGGAAGCCCTCAACGCCGGGGAGGACAGGGCGGCGGGGAAGGCCATGAACCGTATGCCCCTGATCATAATCGCCGTCAATATGGTGGGTTTTTTCATCGGACCCGCGGCTAAACATGTGGCCTCCGCCCTGGGGGCCGGGGAAAACCCCCTGACCGGCTCCCTTCTCCCTTCGATTTTTTACTCCGTGGGTATCGGGTTCTACATTGCCTTCGTGGAAGTTCGTCTCTTGGAAGGCTATTTCTTTCCCATCCAGCAGAAAAGAGGGCGCCAGGATATTGATCAAATCAGCCGCAGCCGGTGGGGGGTGCGGCAGATGCTGCTGGGCGTCACCATTCTTTTCCTTTCTTTCGGCCTCTTTTATTCCGCCGGCCGGGGTTATCTACGGGAAGAACTGCTGGCCCCCGCCCGGATAGATTCGGTCACCGCCGCTTCGGAAAGCACCGACTACCGGGTAAACCTCTGGAGCCGGGCCCTGGAAGGAGAAAACCTTTCCCTCTCCGAATCGAGCCCCGAGGTAACCTGGCGGCTTCGGGAATATCTTTTTAAGATGGGCCTCTT
>CAYYNJ010000110.1:0-8854 GCA_964472775.1 uncultured Spirochaetaceae bacterium | reverse complement strand
GACGTGGGGAGCCGGCTCAAGACCCGTCTTAAACCCTGTTCTGGTCAGGGCTCCGGCGAGATAGGCGGCGGTGGACCCTTTACCCTTGGGTCCGGCCAGATGGAGAATCCGAAACCCTTCGCCCCCGGGGGAGATATCCTGGGGGCGGCCGAAATGGGAGGTGAGACGGTCCATCCGGTCCAGCCGGTAGGTCCGGGTGGTATAGGTTTGGGTTTTTTCCAGGTTGGTGAACGATTCCAGGTAGGCGAAAACCTCTTCCGCATCAGAGAAGGGGCGGCTCATAGGCCCCGCTTCTTCACGGCGTTGCCGTGGGTGATGAACCCTTCGTAGTCCGCCATGGTCTTGACCGGCCCTGCGGCATTCTTCAAGCCCGCTTCGGTGAGGTACACCACGGAATTGTATTTGATGAAATCGCGTACCGACACCGCCGAATAGGTCCGGGCTCCTCCTCCGGTGGGGAGTACCGCATTGACCCCCGTGGCGTAGTTGGCCACGGAAAAGGGGATGTGAGAACCTAGGAGGATCTCGCCGGCGTCCTGAATCCACCCCAGGACCTCAAAGGGGTCGGCGGTCTGAATCTGCAGATGTTCCGGAGCGTACCGATTTACCAGATCCGCCGCTTCTTCCAAGGTTTCGGTGACGATGATGCCGCCGTAGCCGGAAAAAACATCGGTGAGATAGGTCTTTCGGGGTTCGGGAATTTCTTCGGTTAGTTCTTTTATCCGGGCGGCGGTCTTTTCCGCCAGGGTCCGGGAAGGGGTAAAGAGCAAGGCCGCCGAATCAGAGCCGTGTTCCGCCTCCACCATCAGGTCCAGGGCCACCTTCTCGGGATCGGCGGTTTCGTCGGCCAGGACGATGGACTCAGAGGGGCCCGCGGGGAGTCCCACATCGAGGCGGTCCCGGAGAAGTTCCTTCGCCGCCGCCACATAACGGCTGCCGGGCCCGGAGAGCTTGACCACCCGGGGAATTGATTCGGTTCCCAGGGCCAAGGCGGCGATGGCCTGGGCGCCTCCCACCCGGAAGACCCGGGTGACACCGCAGCGCCGGGCGGTATACAGACAGGCGGGGTCCACCGTACCGTCTGGGTTGGGCGGGGTGACAACCACAATTTCCCGGACCCCGGCCAAGTGGGCCGGCAGGGCGGTCATATACAGCATGGAGGGGAAACTCCCCCGTCCCCGGGGAACGTAGAGACCCACCGATTTAAGAGGAACCGCCCGTTCCCCCGCATAGAGACCGGGACGAATTTCCCCCAGACTCATGGCCTCCGGTACCTGCCGGGCGTGAAAGCGCCGGGTGTTCTCGATGCAGTAATCAAGGGCTTCCTTCAAGGAGGGATCCAGCCCCTCTTCAGCCTTCCGAAACTCTTCTTCGGTCACCTCTAAAGGAAGATCCCCCAGGTCAACCCGGTCAAATTCGCGGGTAAAATCCCGCAAGGCCGCGTCGCGTCGGGCTTCCACCGCTTCGATGATCCGTGCCACCGCCGGGCGGACTTGGGAAACATCTTCACCGGAGCGGCGGAAGAGGATGTCCCTCTCCGGTTGGGCCAATTCTTTCCAGTCGTACAGGTTAATTTTCATACCGGCTTACTCTATTAGGGAAGGGGGGGAAATGCAAGGTGGGGGCGGGGCAGAACGAATTCGTTTTTTTTCGAAAGCGGCTTTCCCTAAATAGGGAAATCTCCCGTAACATAAGTTCCCCTTGAGGCGGCCGATGGTTTGCCCTATAATGGGGACACCTTGGGGGAACTTCTTCGGGTGGAGGCTTGATGGAAAGACTGCGGGAACTCTGGATTTTCGAAGGATACCTGGGACCCTTGCTGGATATACTGGTCCTGGCGGTTCTGATCTATCAAATTTACAAACTCCTGGTACAGACCAAGGCGGTACAGCTGATAAAAGGGGCCTCCCTGATCGTTCTGCTCTATGGGCTGGCCTTTTTTCTCAACCTGAAGACCCTTCTCTGGATATTAACAAATTTCACCACCATCCTGGTCATCATCATCGCCGTGGTGTTTCAGCCGGAGCTTCGCAGTATATTCACCAGGATCGGTCAACAGGACTGGTTCCGGTTCAACAGCGAAACAAAGCAGGTGCAGTTTGATACGGTGCTGAATGCGGCGGAGGTCCTGGCAGACCGGCGGCGGGGCGCCCTCATCGTCTTCGCCCGGAACGTGGGGCTCAAAACCATCATCGACACCGGCACCAAACTGAACTCCGAGCTTTCATCGAGTCTGGTTTTAACCATTTTCGGCCACGATACGCCCCTGCACGACGGAGCGGTGATCATCCAGGGGGGTAAGATAGCCGCAGCGGGCTGTTTTCTTCCCCTTTCCGAGCAGACCGACATAAGACGCAGCTTCGGAACCCGCCATCGGGCCGCCCTGGGGTTGGCGGAAGAGACCGACGCCTTGGTATTGGTGGTATCCGAAGAGACCGGGGCCATCTCTTTGGCCTACGATGCCAACCTCTACTACGATCTGAGTATCGACGAGATCAACCGGAGTTTTCGTGAACTGCTTAACCTCCGCAACGATGATATCCTTACCACCGAGGCGGGCTCATGAAAGAGTCATCTCTGCTCTATGGTCTGATGAGAAACTGGCCGGCCAAGATCTTGAGCCTGGTGGCGGCCATTTTTCTCTTTCTGTTTTACACGGTCAATTCGTTGGAGGAGCGGTTTTTCACCGTTCCCCTGAAACTCTACCTTTCCGAGGGTTTCGTCGCCGCGGGGCCTTATCCCCGGTCGGTTCGGGTCACCCTCCGGGGAGACAGTGATACCATCTACCGGATCCTCGAAGAAGATATCGAGGTCTATGCCGATTTTACCCGCCATGCCAACGAGGGGCTCTACCGGGCTTCCATCGAGTTCATCGGCCGGGGCAGTGCCGAGACCTCCGGTCCTTTGGAAATTACCGTAGAACCCCGGGAACTGACCCTGGAAATCGAAAAGAACCAGAGAAAGTCGGTGAAGGTGCTGCCCACCATGACCGGTTACCCCGAAAAGGGCTTCGAGCTTTCCCAGTATTTCATCACCCCCAACACGGTGGATGTGGAAGGCCCCCGGAGTCACGTGGAAAACCTGGATACGGTGCTCACCGAAACGGTGGACCTTTCGGGCCGGTCTTCGGATTTTACCTTCCGGGCCCGCCTCAATGTGGAAGATCCCTACATCACCCTTCCCGGGGGTGATTCGGTAGAGTTCCTCGGTATCGTCCGGGAAACGGTGATTACCAAAACCTTCACCGAAATCGGAATGGTCACCTTTGATCTGGATCCCCGGTTTAAGCTGGCCAATCCTCCCCAGACAGGAACCATCCAGCTTCAGGGTGCCCAGCTCAGTGTGGGAGCCATGGGGCCGGAAGACCTTTTTCTCAGCATAGATTGTTCCCGTATCCAGGCGCCGGGGGTCTATACGGTGATACCGCGGCCGGAGGTCCCCCCGGGGGTGAGTATCCTGGACTGGACACCGGAAATGATGACCCTGGAAGTGGTAAACGTCGACCAGGTGAGTCTCAACCTGGAAGAGTCCGGGGAGCCCGCCGATGATTAGGGGGGTAGGTTTGGATGTGGTACACATAGACCGTATGTATCGTTGGGACAAAATTCCCGGGATTTTTGAAAGATACTTTCATCCCGCCGAACTGGAAGAAGCCCGGAGCAGGGGGTCTTCCATGCATCTGTCCCTGGCCGCCCGGTTTGCCGCCAAAGAGGCTTTCGGAAAGGCCCTGGGCACGGGGCTCCGGGGGATTCAGCTCACCGACATCCGGGTTATTACCAACCACAACGGTAAGCCCGACATTCTGGTATATCGAAGCGCCGCCGCCGCCTTGGCCCGATCCGCCGGCACGACTCTTCATGTATCCCTGACCCATGAGAGGGACAACGCCCTGGCCATGGTTATTTTGGAGGAGTAGGGGAGATGAAAGACCGGGTTACCTTTTTTGCTAAGACTGAAACGGTCTGCCCCGTTTGCGGGGGCAAGTTCTACAAGGAAGATCTCCTCACCGGAAGAGGCCGCCTGATCGCGGGGGATCTTACCGGCGAATTGCGAAGGAACTACGAACCATCCAAGAAATACGGGGAAGTTTTCCCCCTGAATTATACCATGGTGGTTTGTCCCGACTGTCTCACCGCCCTCTTCGCCGCTGACTCTGACCAGATTCCCCCCGACGGGGCAGACCAGCGGGTTTCGGCGGTGGAACCGCTTTTCCGGGACCTGGATTTCCGCAGTCCCAGGACGCTTAAAGAGGGGGCCGCCAGTTATCTTCTGGGGATGCTGAGCTATGAAACCTTCCCCCGCTCCTTTTCCCCCACCATCAAGCAGGGCTTATGCGCCCTTCGGGCGGCGTGGCTCACCGGAGATCTTCATCGGAAGTTCCCCCAGGATAATTGGGATTACCTGACCCGGCTTTTCTACCGGAAGGCCAGCTATTTTTATACCGAAGCGGTGCTCCGTGAGGGGGATGGGCGGGAGAGTATTGCCGAAGTGATGAACCTGGGGCCCGATCTGGATAAGAACTACGGTTATGACGGTGTCCTCTATCTTTCGGCGCTGCTGGAATACGAATATGGGGCCAAGGAGGATGCAGACTTCCGCCGGGCCTCCCTGGAAACGGCGAAACGGACGGTGGCCCGTATATTCGGTATGGGTAAGGCCTCCAAGGATAAACCTTCGGCCATGTTAGACCGGGCAAAGGATCTTTTTTCTAAAATGGGTGAGGAACTTGGCAGCTGATAGAGAACCGCCGCTTCGCCGGATCAGCCTTACCATGGCCTACGACGGGACCGCATACTGCGGCTGGCAGATTCAGGCCAAGGATCGGACGGTTCAGGGCGAACTGGAGACGGCTTTGGCGAAGATGCACAAACACCCGGTTACCACCACCGCTTCGGGGCGCACCGACTCGGGGGTTCACGCCCGGGGGCAGGTGGTTCATTTCGATACCGATATCGCCAGCCTGGGGGAGGAAAAGATCCCCAAGGCCCTTAACTCCCTGCTTCCCGGGGATGTGCGGGTTGTTTCCGCCCGGGAGGTTCCGGGGGATTTTCACGCCCGTTACGCCGCCCGGATCAGGGTCTACCACTATCAGCTCCGTTTCGGCCCCGCCCCGGATCCCTGGGCCCGCCGGTACAGCTGGACCATGGACACACCGCTGGATTTAGAGCGGCTGAACCGTATGGCCGCCGAAGTACTGGGAACCCACGATTTTACCGCCTTCGCTGCGGCGGGAGACCCCAGCCCTTCCCGGGTCAGGAAAATCCTCTCCAGCGGATTTTTCCCCCAGGGGCCTTATCTGGTTTACCGGGTGGCGGGTACCGCCTTTCTTTGGCACATGGTGCGTTCCCTGGTGGGAACCATGGTGGGGTTAGCCCGGTCGGGGGGAGGCCCTGAGGAGATGCGGGCGATTCTTGAGGGTCAGGACCGCTTCGCCGCGGGAACCACCGCCCCCGCCCGGGGTTTATTTTTGGAAAAGGTGCTCTACGATGAAAACGCTGCTTACTGATTACTGGAAACTTTTAGATACCCTGGAGGACTATGTCCGGGGAGGGGTAAAAAGAAATCATCCCGAACCGCCGGAACTCTATCTTCAAACCAGCCCCGCATCATGGTCGGCTTTTTCCGGCACCCTTCCCGCCGGAGACGGCGACGAAGCTGGGGCTGGGCCAAAGCCTGCGGGCGCCGCGGAAACCCCGGGACAACCGGACAGCCTGGAATTGATCGCCGCCGAAGTTAACGCCTGCCGCCGATGCGGCCTGGGGGCCACCAGGAATAAGGCCGTCCCCGGTGAGGGGGTGGTTTCGCCCCTGCTTATGGTGATCGGCGAAGGCCCCGGGGGGGATGAAGACCGGTCGGGCCGGCCCTTTGTGGGTCCCGCCGGGCGGTACCTGGATAAATGGCTGGATGCCATCGGTCTTAACAGGCAGGAACATTGTTTTATCGGGAACGTGGTAAAGTGCCGGCCCCCGGGGAACAGGGATCCTCACCCCGACGAAGCGGCCCTCTGCCGCCTCTATTTAGACCGTCAGATTGAACTCCTGAAACCCCGGGCCATCCTCACGGTGGGCCGCATCTCCAGTCAGATGCTGATTGATTCTTCCCTGGGAATCGGCCGCCTCCGGGGAGGAAGTTACACCTACCGGGGCATTCCCTTGATTCCCACCTACCACCCCAGCGGGGTGCTTCGGAACCCCGAGTACCGGGCGGCGGTATGGGAAGATCTGCGGCGGGTAAAAAATCTTCTTGAATCCCGGGGGAATTAACTTTGTACATTGAGGTACTATTCAATCTCCCCTTGGAAGGGCCCTTCACCTACGAGGCGGAGGATGATTCTCCGGCGGATCTGGGATTTCGGGTCGAGGCGTTTTTCGGCCGCCGGAAGCTGATCGGGTTCGTCATCCGGCGGAGGACCGATCCCCCTTCCGGTGATTTTACCATTAAACCCATTAAGAGGGTGGTGGACAAGGAACCTTTCTTTACCCAGGTACAGGTGGACCTGGCGTTCTGGATGGCCGGGACCTACTTCTGTACCCCCGGAGAAGCCCTCTCCGCCATGCTCCCCGGCGGGAAGAGGGAGTCCGCCTCTCCCGCCCTGGGGGGGTATGACCTTCCCGGACCCCGGAACATTTCTCTGTCGGATGAACAGAATCAGGCGGTGACGGGGATCCTCTCCCGGACCGGCGGAGATCTCTATCTTTACGGGATCACCGGATCGGGTAAAACCGAGGTGTTCCTCTCCGCCGCCCAGGCGGTGCTCGACCAGGGACAGGGTTGTCTCTACCTGGTGCCTGAAATTGCCCTGACCCGGCAGCTGGTGGTGGAGGTGGAAGCCCGCTTCGGCGAAGGTACCGCCATTCTTCACTCCCGGCTGACACCCTCCCAACGGTACGCCCAGTGGATGAAGATTTTAAAGGGGGAAAGCCGGTTTGTCATCGGCGCCCGGAGCGCCATCTTCGCTCCCGTCAGGAATCTGGGGCTCATTGTCATCGATGAAGAGCACGAGGGTTCCTACAAATCCGATGCCACCCCACGGTATCACGCCCGTCAGGTAGCCATGCGGCGGGGCAGGATAGAACATTGCCGGGTGGTGATGGGCAGCGCCACCCCTTCCCTGGAGGCTTATCACTTGGCCCGTCAGGGGGGTATGATCCGTCATGATCTGACCCGGCGTCTTTCCGGGGGAGAGCTGCCGGAAATTAAGGTGGTGGATATGAAAAAGGAAACCGGGGTCATATCCAAAACCTTGGCGGCGGCCCTTCGTCGGGTGGAAGAGGAGGGGAGGCAGTCCATCCTTTTTCTGAACCGCCGCGGCTTTTCCACCTTCTTTCACTGCCGAAGCTGCGGCTATGAGATGGTGTGCCGCCACTGTTCGGTGGGGCTTACCTACCATAAGAACCGTAACCGCATGGTGTGTCATTACTGCGGATTCAACCAGGCCCCCGTGGATGTCTGCCCCTCCTGCGGTTCCCTGGATGTGGGATATGCGGGTTTCGGTACCGAAGCGGTGGAGGAAGAACTGAGGCGGCTCTTTCCCGACATTCCCGCCACCCGGATGGATACCGATACGGTCTCCGGCAAGGGAAATTTGGAAGAAAAGCTGGAGGAATTCCGATCCGGCCGGACCCGCCTCCTCCTGGGTACCCAAATGGTAGCCAAGGGGCTCAATTTTCCCGGGGTTAAACTGGTGGGGATCATCCTGGCCGATACGGGGCTGCATCTCCCCGATTTTAGGGCCGCCGAGAGAAGTTTCGCCCTGATGCACCAGGTGGCGGGCCGGGCGGGGCGCTACACCCGGGACGGGGAGGTGATTATTCAAACCTACAGGCCCGATCACCCCGCCGTCACCGCCGCCGCCCGGGGCAGCCTGGAGGAATTCTACGATAAGGAGCTGGAAACCCGGAAGGCCCTGGGGTTCCCGCCCTACACCAGGTTATTCCGGATTACCCTGCGGGGGAAAGACTCTGAACGGGTTAAAAACGGCCTCGAATTGCTGGCCCGGGGGTTAAGAGAATTACGGGAGGACTGCTTCGAGCTGTTGGGTCCCGCCGAGTGTCCCCTGTCTCTGATATCGGGAAATTACCGTCATCACTTTTTAGTGAGGACTTCGGCGGTTCCCCGGACCAGGGCGCTGCTGAGGGAAGTTCTCTCCCGGTGGACGCCGCCCCCGGGAACGCATCTTGAGGTGGATCCGGATCCTGTGAATTTACTTTGATTCCCCCGCCGTATGCCGGGGCGGCCGCCTAGGATAAAAAAAGGGAAGCCCCTTACAAGACTTCCCCGATTTGTATTTCTATGAATAAATCTCAGCCTTTCACCGATCCGACCATGAAACCTTTAACAAAATACTTCTGAATGTAGGGGTAAATCATCAGGATAGGCAGGGCGGTGATGACGATGGCCGCTCCCTTGAGGCTCTCGGAGGGCGGGGCGGATTCACCGGGGGCTATCATGTCGCTGGAGGTGACTCCCAGGAGGATGGACCTCAGCAGGTTCTGCATGGGCAGTTTGTTGCCGTCGTGGATGAACATGGCGGCGTCGAACCAGGAATTCCAGTGCCAAACCGCGTAGAACAGGCCTATGGTGGCCATGGAAGCAAGGCTCAGGGGCAGGATGATTCTGAGATAAACCTGGAGGTGGCTGCACCCTTCTATCATGGCCGATTCTTCCAGACTTTCGGGAATCTGTCGGAAGAAGGCCACCATGATAAAGACATACTGGGTGTTGATCAGCCACGGCCAAATCAAAGACCAAACCGAATTGGACAAGCCTAATCCTTTGTCCAGCAGGAAGAGGGGAATGATCTGTACGGGGAGAACGAGGGCCACGATAAGGAGGGTGACGATGCTTTTTCTGC
>CAYYNJ010000109.1:1146-8886 GCA_964472775.1 uncultured Spirochaetaceae bacterium | reverse complement strand
AGAATCGGAATGGCGCACCAGGACCCTTTCCAAGCCTTCGGGATTTTTAGAAAAATAGGCGACTATCCCGTAGATTCCAAGAAAGGGCAGAATCATAAAGAAGCTGTATTTGACAAAGGTTCGATAGGCCTGAGACAGAAGCCATTTTTCTGACGTTTTTATCTTCATCAGCGGAATGGAGGCCAGGGATTCCGGCAGGCCTTGGACCGTGAGAACCAGGGGGGCCGGCCGAATAAGCCCGATCCGGCAGGTAAAAACCTCGACGGTGTATTCTTCCCCCCGGCGAAACCAGTCCTGCCAGACGGAAGGGATATAAACCCGGCGGTCTCCTATCTTACAGATATGTTTGGCCCGGTGGTATTTGAGTATAAACCGGCCGGTGAGTGTCTTCTTTTCCCGATGCGTTTCCTCGAAAAATGAGGACATAAAGAAGCCGAGACCTGATAGAAAGAAGAGGCTTGTGAGGATGATGTTTATGGTAGCCCCGGTACCGGGAAATCCTTCGAAAGCCCTTAATTGATCAAATAAGGGTCTCCCGGCCAAGGCTGCGGCAGCAATTATACCGCCCCCGATTATACGGAACGACTTCTTCACGGATTTTAAGGTCGCATCAATGTAGCTGTTTTCATCGTCGGTAAAGGTGTTCACTTCTTTTACTCCTGCCTTCGAGAGCTTTTTTCTCCGCTTTCGGACCTGTTCTTTCAGGCTGCTACCGGGTTGGCCGGTTTTTTCAAGAGTTTACCTGGTCTTGTCAGTTTGTACACTCTTTTTTCTATCATCCGTCTGTCTCCTCAAGAGAAAAGACGAATTTAAACTAAATTTAAGATACAGCTCCTAAGGTCTCCTATCTCGCAAATTTTTTCTGGAGGAAAAGCGCATGAAGAAAACGATTTTTGGAAGGGGTGTTCTGCTCCTGACAGCAGTCACACTTATAGTTGCCCTTTCCGGCTGTTCATCGGTCGGAGCTGGTCAAGACCTGGCTAAGCAGGGCAAAATTAAAGAAGCCATCATCTACCTGGCCAATGGTATTGCTGATAATGACGGTGACTGGAAGGCCGTGGAAGAACTGTCCCGGCACTATCCGTCTTACGCCAACAGCCTCAACACCCGAACCGCCGAAATTCTAGCCAAACAGGGTGATGACCGCTATTTTAACGACAAACTGGTTCTTCTCTATGAAGAATTGCTGGAGATCCAGAATGCTATCCGCCCGATCAGCGGCCGCCCGGTGGGGAAAGAAAAAAAGTTTTCCACCACCTTTTCCGTCGATCCCCGGGATATCGGATCTCTGTTATCTGATGCTAAAGAAGGCGCCGCAGAGGTTCATTACGCCGATGCCAAAGCCATGCTGCCCGGTCAGAGCATGGAAGAAAAAAGAAAAATCGTCGATGAATTCCTGGTGGTTCTCGGCTATGTAGAAAACTACAAAGACAGTCATGACCATATTGCGGGCCTGTCCTATGAAATCGCCGGAGAGATGGCCCAGGCCGGAGATGTAGAATCCCTTAAGGAATCGATCAAGTGGTACGAGTTTGCCCTCTCCTATGTGGCCGGTTTCAGAGACAGCCGGCAGCAGGTTCAGTCCCTCAGTTTCGATGTGGCCGAATACTATAAGGGCCTGGGAGATCAAGCCAGCTACGATACGGCATATTCTTACTACCTCAAGGCAGGAGATTTTAAAACCGCCCCCCGGGAAGTAGCCCTGTATGAACTGGGCCAAGCCATCAACGGAACCGATTCTTCGGCCAAATCAGAATCGGGAAACTACTCGCTGAGCACCACCGGATCTGTATCTGAAGTAACCATCAAAGAGACAGATCAAGGCCGGGAAGCCAACGATCCCCTGAAGAAAAAGGTCGCCCTGACTTCCGAAGCCTCGGATATGAATATCTTCAACCCGAAATCTGATGTGATCTACATCGGGTCTTTGATTGACGGTCAGAGCATCGCCGACGGAACCTACCGGCCGATTCCCGGCGCCAGAAGCCCCTTAACGGTTTCCATCGACCTGGGGAATATCAACGGTGATGCCTCGGTGGTGATTCCCGACCCCAGCAGGGCTTCCAGTGTGCAGAACGCTGTAAACCGGCTGGTGTCCCAGGGGACCTCCGGAAGCATGGCCGCCCGGGCGAAATTCCGGTATCAGGAAGTAAAGTCTTCCACCCATTTTCAGATGGGCTTAGGGATTGGATACGGGAAAGCCAACGTTCAGCTTGAGAGCCAGACCGATTATTCCACCTTCAGCGAGAAGTCTTCCACCTTGGTTGAACTGACCCAGGTGTACTACAACATCTCCATGGACCTTCCCCAGAAACCTTCGGATCTGTTTTCCATCAACGGCCAGCTCCCTTCTCCTGAAAGCTGGACCACCACCCCCTATTACGTTTCCACCGGCACCTACGGGCGCCGGGCATACTTTCTGATTGAATCCACCGCCACCACCGACGAAATTCAGCAGACCCTGGGGGTCGCCATGAAATCGGTGGCGGGTGGTTCTGAGACCGGGATTGATGTCAGCGTCAAAAACGCCTGGTCCAACAGCCAGACATCCATCAAATCCTTCGTTCTGGGCGGCGAAGCCCGGGGTGCCAACATCACCAGCCTGGAAGGAATCTTAGACTGGGTTAAATCCGGCATGGACATTTCCGACAACCTGGGGGCCGCCGTACCCATCGGCTACTCCATGCGCAGCCTGAAAGACAACGGTATTGCCATGATCGTGAACAGCGAAGAGTCGGTGGTTCCCGCCAGGGCGGAAATTGTCATCAGGCCTTACGCCATCATGTGTGAGCAGACTCCCAGCGTGAACCCCAAGGCCGAAGTGGAGCTGATGGTGTCTAGAAAGAACCTCAGCAATCCCGGCTATCCCGGCGGGTTGAAGAATGACACCGAAGACTGGGCAGTCTTGCTGAACACCAATGAATCCCCCCTGGGAATCGGTGATGGAGGAATTGGGCAGTGGTTCGGCATCGAAAGCTACGGGAAACCCTTTAGCCGCTATGTGGCCGCCTACAATGACACCTTCACCTTTGCCGGAAATATCGGCGACGCCTATGAAGTCAATCTGGTGCTGAAAAAAGTTCAGAAAACCGATTGGGCCCGGCAGTCCATGGAAACCCTTACCGTGTCCGACATCGCCAATCAGAACGATAAATACCGGATGCTCACCGAGGCGGGCTGGCTCATCGAAGGGTCCGGTTACCGCTGGAGACTGCGTTTCCAGATAGAACTTCGTCCCATCGACTAAAAAAGTTCGATAAATAATTTAAAACCCCCGGCGGCGATTACGAATCGCCGCCGGGGGTTTTTCTATGCCTATGGACATACCTCCCATGGCTCGCAGCTGATAACGGGTATGTCCTCTCTGGTTGCTTTCGCAAATGAGGGCCATCTGGGAGGAACTCCCTATTCCCAGGATCTTTTTTCGTTCAATACCACCGGTCAAGGGGGAGCCCTCCATCTCTTTGAAGGAGCTGGCTACGGCTCGGGCTGGCTGGAACACGATGCCGGATACTATCCCGACTGGATCTCAGAAACAGAAGAGTTTCTGGCTCAGTCAGCTCACGCTGGTTACAATGTCATTATGTGGTCCTGGTGCGGCCAAGTCTCCGGATTAACAGAACAACAGATGATAGACCGTTATCTGAAGCCCCTGTCGGATTTTGAGCGTGAATATCCTCAGATAACTTTCGTATATATGACCGGCCATCTCGACGGGTCGGGAGAAAACGGGAATCTTCATCTCCGCAACGAGCAGATAAGAGAATACTGCCGGGTAAACCAAAAGTGGCTCTACGATTTTGCGGACCTAGAAAGTTACGATCCCGATGGAAATTACTATTTAGACAAAGCCGCCGATGACGAGTGCGATTATGACAGCACCGGGAACGGCAACTGGGATGCCAACTGGGCCACGGATTGGCAGAATGCCCATGAATCCGGCACGGACTGGTACCCCTGCAGCCCCGCTCACACCAAAGCCCTCAACGGAAACATGAAAGCCTTCGCCGCTTGGTGGCTATTCGTTCAGATCGCCCGAGATGTCCCGGGCTGACCCCCCCCAGCTCCACAGCCCCAGGGCGGGATTCCTGATGAAGTAAAACTCCTCCCCGTTCCGGTCCACCCCGTATCCGGTTTGCCTCTCCTCGATGCGGAACCGGTCCTCCATCTCCGCCGGGTCGGCGTAAAGGTATCCCGCCCCCTCCACCTCTTCCCGGGAAAGGTGTCCCGGGGCGTAGGTGATGGAGAATCTCCCCTCGCTGGATCCGTGAATCAGGTGGGCGGCGGCGCTCAGGTTATCCGCCAGTTCTTTATGGTTCTTGACGTTCTCCAGGGTGGTTTCGGTCCCCCGGTAACCGTAGCGGCGGATCAGCCCGTCGATCTCGCGGTCTTCACCGAACTCCTTCAGCCCCGGGGCTAGTATGATCAGCTCCCCCCGGTCCGCCATGGCCATCCGGGTACGGTAGACCGCCTTGTTTCCCAGCCAGGTGGACCGGAATTCCCGGGGGTCCAGGTACACCACACACCGGCTCAAGGGCCTGTCCACGGGGGTAAAGTTCACCTGCCCGCTTAACGCCGCCGCCTTCTCGTAGCATTCGTATCCGTCGCCGATGAAGAGCCCCCGGGTCTGCAGATCGCCTGCGGCATCCGGGGAAACCACGGTGAGTACATAGATAATCAGAGGCAGCTGTCCGCCGAAATGGTCCCCCGCATAGTTTAAAACCCGCCGCACCGGGGTATCCGCCCGGCCCATGATCCGCTCCATGCCGTAGGCGGCCCCCAAAAAATGAGACTTGTGGATCCCCTCGGCCCCGCCGGTACCGATGAAAATATTTTTGTTGTGGTTGGCAAACCCAATTACTTCGTGGGGCACCACCTGCCCGAGGGAAAGAATCAGGTCGTGACCACCCTCTGCCAGAAGAGTATTAACCTGGGCGGGCCAGTCAAAATCGAGCCGCCCCTCCGACACCTCTGTGACGTAATCTCCCGGCACCCGGCCCAGGGTGGTCAGGTCGGTGCGCCACCGGTGCTCCCGGAAGAGCCCGTGGTCCACCCCGGGAAACATAAGATTCATTTCTTCCCTAGCCATGGGGTAGTGGGTCCCCAGGGCGGGCATGATGTCGGTCAGGTTTTTCCCGAAGTAATCCCGGGCCGCCACGGTTAATAGGCCCGCCCGGCTGTGGAGCCGGGTAATATCCGGCGGCAGGGCCAAAACCTTCCCGGCCCGGGGCAGTTTATCCAGGGCTTCAAACAACCCGTTTCTCAACTCATCATCGGACAGGGAAAGCTCAGGGCTTCCTTTTTCGTAATAGAGCATGGCCTACCTCGCAGAAGAAATCCTACCGGCCCGGGGCCCGCCTGTCTACCGCCCCCGGAGGTCCGGGATAAAAAAACCCCCGGGAAAACCGGGGGCGAAAACAACCGTCACCGCTTTTCAAAGCGGCGGCGCCCTCTCTTAGTAAGCGAAGCTGAATCCCCCGCTGTTGGTCCGCAGGGTGACGTAGCCGCCCTTCAGCGGCCGGGTGTTATCCAGTTTGATCGGGTAGGAAAGCGAGGCGTCCAGGGGGTCGTAAACCTGGACCATCCCGGTCCTGCCGTCGGCGGTAATCCGTACCGGAAGAACCGTATCCTTCGGTAGGGTCATCACCACCTTCTCCACCATAGAGAGATCGTAGGACTGGAGCAGCACCATCCTGTGGTTGGCGTCGCTGCGGTAAACCTGGGCGCTCAAGCCCCGGGGAATCGTATCCGAACCGGGGTTTTTATCGTAGTTCAGCCAGAGAAGGTAAGAATGCCCCTCTCCCCAGCTGAATCCCCGGGAGGGCTTATCCACAAAAATATGAATTCCCACACCGGCGTGTCCATCCTCCCAGAGGCCTTCCTCAAGTTTCACGTTGAAATTATAATCAACCGTCCCTTCCTGGGGATACGCCAGCCAAGCCTTGGCAATGCTGGTTCGAACGTTGTTCTGGTAGAGCCGGCCTCCGAAAATCTCCCAATCTCCGTGAATAAACCCGTACTCATCCTGCTGAGCCGCCAGACCAAAGGGCACCAAGACCGCCAAAGTGAGAACCACAAGCACAAACTTTCTCATACTACCTCCTGAGTTTTTTATTTCCCCGTCCCTAGTAGTATAAACCCCCTTTCGTCCGGGAAGGTTACAGAATTTATCTGGGAGGTCTAAAGGGGGGGAGCACCCCCCTCGCTCCAGCCCGGCTTTTCCCCGCCGCTTTTCCGGCTCCGTCCCCTCCGCCGGGCGGCGCGGGCCGGTCTTCCGCTGCCCCCCCGGGGAGTTTTTCTTGACATCCGTAAACCTGCCCCTTACTATTTCCCCATGATACCAGATAGTGACAGATCTCCCGTCACCGGTCCCGAGGCCGGTGAAGCCGATTTTCCTGGGGATTTTCTTTTCGGCGCCGCCGCGGCGGCCTATCAGATTGAGGGCTCCCCCTTGGCAGACGGCAAGGGCCCTTCGGTGTGGGATGATTTCGTCCGCCGCCGGGGTAAGATCGCCGGGGGCGACCGGGGCGACACGGCCTGTGACCACTATCGGCGCTACAAGACCGATATCGCCCTGATGAAAGAGCTGGGCCTTCAGGCCTACCGGGGGTCTGTTTCCTGGCCCCGGGTCATCCCCGATGGAACTGGACCGGTGAATACCGATGGTCTGGACTTCTACTCCCGGCTGGTGGACGGACTTTTAGAGGCGGGAATCCGCCCCTTCCTGACCCTCTTCCATTGGGATCTGCCCCTGGCACTGCAGAAATCCCGGGGCGGTTTCCTCTGCCGGGATACCGCTTCCTACTTCGGCGATTACACCGAACAGGTGGTACGGGTCCTGGGCGACCGGGTGAAAGACTGGATCACCGTCAACGAACCCTTCGAGTATGCCGCCTTCGGCCATCTGTTAGCGGTCCACGCTCCCGGCCTCCAGCGCCCCTGGGCTTACTTCAAGGTGAGTCACCACCTGCTCTTGGCCCATTGGGAAGCGCTGGAAAGAATCCGCAGCCTCGATTCGGCCGCCCGGGTAGGAACCGCCCTGAGCCACACCCCCGTTTCTCCGCGCCGTCCCGGCACCCGGGACGAGAAGGCGGCGCTGCTGGCGGACCAGTTTATGAATCGCATCACCCTGGATCCCCTCCTCAAGGGGGAGTATCCCCGGGAGCTCAGCCGGCGGGCCCGGGCCTTCATGCCCCGCCTCCATCCCGGAGATATGGAGAAAATCTCCGCCCCCTGCGACTTCACGGGGCTCAACTACTACAGCCGGGAGAAAGCCCATTGGACCCCCCTGGTTCCGGTGCTGAACTTCTGGGTTACCGGGAAGGACGGCGGCCGGGGAGAAGGGGTCAGGGACGGGGTGGCCACCACCGCCATGGGCTGGGAGGTGTGGCCCCGGGGGCTCCGGGACCTGCTGCTGCGCCTGAAGAACGAGTACGGGAACCCCCGGGTTCTTATAACCGAGAACGGCGCCGCCTTTGCGGATACCGTGGAAGAAGGCCCCGAAGGGCCCCGGGTCCGGGACGTCAAAAGAACGGCGTTTCTCCATGATTACCTCACCGAGCTCCGGGAAGCCCGGAGGGCCGGGGCCAATGTGGGGGGCTACTTTGTCTGGAGCCTGCTGGATAACTTCGAGTGGGCCGAAGGCTACCGGCCCCGGTTCGGCCTGATACGGGTGGACTATTCCACCCAGGACAGGCTTATCAAAGACTCGGGCCGCTGGTACGGCGGTCTTATAAAAAC
>CAYYNJ010000109.1:615-1136 GCA_964472775.1 uncultured Spirochaetaceae bacterium | reverse complement strand
TTCAGGTGATCGCTGAAATCTATCCGTATGATTTCGGCGGGACCTAAAAACCCGCCGCATTCCCGGTTAGACCGCCCCGGCGGGAAACCTTGCTTGAACACCGCCGGGTCCCATTTTTCTTAATTCTCGTATAGGGCCGCTATATCTTCTATTCGGCGCTTCATTTCTGTGCGGACATGAAGCGGCTCTAGACACTCGCATTTGTCCCCAAAACTGAAAAGAATATTGTAGTAGTATTCGTTCTCTATGAAAGGAAAACTAACAATGTAATGCTCATCACCGTCTGGCGAAAAGTGTTCATAAGTGCAATAATCAAGTACCCTGTCCATGACAGATTTATGAATACGAATTTTGATTGTTGTTTGTATAGTTGCCATATTATGGATATATTCTGTATTTCCCAGGCGTTTTATTATCGGAATTGGCGAGTATAAAGCTCTATTTCCTCTTGACTTCTTACTAAAAATCCACATTATGGTTGGCGGTTTATTAAGATGTTAGATGGAAAAGAAGATGTCATC
>CAYYNJ010000109.1:0-605 GCA_964472775.1 uncultured Spirochaetaceae bacterium | reverse complement strand
AGAAAAATCTAACTGCGGTTTTTGATATTCTCGGGGTGTAAAAAAATCCTCTTGTATCTCCAGGTTTGATGTGCGGGATAGTTTAAATAAGCGAAAATCATTTCTTTTATGGCAATACCCTTGCCAATACCAATGACTGCTTTTCAATACAAGCTGATACGGCTCGGCTGTTCGTGCGGTTTTATTTCCGTAGCGGTCTGCATATTCAAACGAAAGTAGCTTGCTTTCCTGTAAAGCTGTTTTGATAATTTCTAAATATGGTTGTATGCTCCTGTTGTCCATCCACGGACTTAAATCTATATATATTTGATTTGCTTTTAATTCAATGTCTTTCGCTCTGTCGGCGGGGATAAAACTCTTGACTTTCGCAAGGGCGTTTACCAGTTCATCACCTCGTATCATGTTGGAAAGACTGGAAAGCCCCATCAAGATTGTGGAAAGATCTGCAGTCGAAAAAACCTTTCTATCAATCTTGTAATTCTGCATGATTTCAAAGCCACCGCCCACTCCCGATATTGATTGAACAGGAATGCCAGCCATGTTGATAGTATCTATGTCGCGGTAGATTGTGCGGGGTGAAACTTCAAACATATCTGCTAACTCCT
>CAYYNJ010000108.1:0-8968 GCA_964472775.1 uncultured Spirochaetaceae bacterium | reverse complement strand
GATTAACAATACTGCCATTTTAAATGCTGATGATGGCTTTTCTCTTAATGATGCTGGCCAGCCCGTATAGTCGGGATTCTTACCTGGCAGCGCTGGCATCCTTAGCTTCGCAATTGCGCGGCAGCGAACGGCTCGAAACCCACATCCGGAATCTCTACAGCACACGCTGTGCCATCTGCGTCATCGTCATGGTTTTTGTCCGGGGGAATCCTTTCGGAAAGCCCCTGTCTGAGGGTCTCCCCGGAATAGGCCCGGGACAGGTCGTCGGCGGTGATGCCCTCTAAAAAGAGGGTTAAAAGCAGACGGCTAGAAAAAAGCAGGGCGTAGTTCAGGGCTGTTTCGGTGAGCAGCCCATGACAGGCGTCCCGAGGTCGGGTCCGGCGGGCTAGGAAGTCCCTGACAAACAAGAGATGATGGCGGTAGAAGGTTTTAACAATGTTATCCTTGGTTTTAAAATGATAGGTACACAGCCCCAGGTTTACCTCTGCCTCGGCGGCGATCATCCTCATGGTGGTTTGGTAGTACCCGTTTTCGGTAAAAAGCCGTAAGGCCGCCTGGTAGATCCGCTTTTTCGTTTCTATTCCTGTTTTATAGCCCATTGAGAAAAAAGCATATCCGAATAATAGCCCCTGGACAAGCAGAGCGCCGAAGAAAACGGTTATAGCAATATAGATAAAACGCTATAGACAAATAAATATAGATAATAAAATATTGACAAAATAGATAGAATAGTTATAATGTAATAAATAAAAATTATACATGTACAGTTTATGTAGGCAAGTCTCAGAGTTTGGAGGACAGTTGTGATTGAAGAAACAAAATCCTTGCTGGAGAAGAAGGTTACCCGCCGTGATTTCCTGAAATCAACGGGTATGGGAGCATTGGGTGTTACCGCCCTAACCTGGCTTTTCCCCGGATGCAGTACCGACAAGAAAAGCAATGTGGCCATGTTTGAAACCGCTTCGGGGGTTATCATTCATGAATCGTACAAGTGTACCGGATGTTTGCTCTGTGAATCATCCTGCTCCATGGTGAATGACGGGAAATCATCCCAGACCACCGCACGGGTGAAGGTGAGCAAGAACATGGCTTACGGCCCCGACGGGGTTAACAGCACCTGGTGGAAAAACGCCGGAACCATGGGAAATTTCAAGATGGTGGCCGACCTGTGCCGTCAGTGTGAAAAACCTGCCTGTGCCCTGGCTTGTCCCGAGAACGCCATCTTCATGGAAGAGAAGGTGAATGCCCGGGAAGTTGACCCCGAGAAGTGTGTGGGCTGCGGAACCTGTACCAGGGCGTGCCCCTGGGGTATCCCCACCATCGATCCCGAGACCAACGTCTCTACCAAGTGTGTCCTCTGTCACGGTTATTCCGCATGTGTCTCGGTATGTCCCACAGGGGCTCTGAGTTTTGTCTCCTGGGAAGAGGCTATCAGCAAATACAAAGCCCACTTCCAGGTTGACGCGTAATCGGATTTTGAGAATTAAACAAGAGCAGGAGTTTTTATTATGGCTATAAACGGAGGATGGGCCGGAACCATCTTACGGGTGAACCTGACCACAGGAAACATCATCCGGGAAAACACGGAAAAATACACCGAGTATATCGGCGGCATGGGTTTGGGCTACAAGATCATGTGGGATGAAGTTCCTGCGGGCACCAAAGCCTTTGATCCCGAGAATAAGATAATCTTTGGCGTGGGACCCTTGACGGGAACCGGCGCCATATCCAGCGGCAGAACCAATATCACCAGCCTTTTGGCTTCCAACCCCTTTCAGGGCGTTACCGACAGCCATATGGGCGGGCATTTTGCGGTGGAATTAAAACATGCGGGCTACGACGGCATCATCATCGAAGGTAAATCTTCCTACCCCGTGTGGTTGAAGATTGAAGACGATAAGGTGACCATCGAAGATGCCTCTCTTCTCTGGGGGGAATCCACCTCCCGGGCCATGATGGGCATTTCGGCCATCATGGGATCCGACTCCCAGGCGGCGGTGATCGGCCAGGCCGGCGAGAACATGGTTCCCCTGTCCATCATCAGGACCGGCCCGAGCCATTCCGCCGGCGGCCACGGCGGTGTCATGGGTTCCAAGATGCTTAAAGCCATCGGTGTGAAGGGAACCGGTGCGGTGCATATTGCCGGTGACAAGATGAACTGGTACAACATGAACAACTACACCATGGGTCTTTTCGGGGCCAACAACAACCCCGTTGTACCCCGGGAACCCCAGCCTTGGGCGGAATTCAGCTCTCCCGTGAGCCGCTGGACCGCCAAACCCGGTCTCTACTGGGGCAAAGCCGACCCCCCCATCGAAACGGGCTACTGTTCCGATAAAGACAAGAACAAGATGGGCTACCGGACCATGAAGGCCATGCTGGACCTCGGTTCCGCCGGTCCTAACTACACGGTCCGCATGGGCGGCTGTGCTTCCTGTCCCGTCCGCTGTCACTCCCACGTGGATGTGCCTCAGCTGGAAAACTACGGGTCCACCACCTACGTGGCCAACACCTGCATGGGTTTTTATTCACCCTCGGGGGTCATGATCAAGGGTATAAATGTGGAAGGGGAAACCAAGGAAGATTCCACCGTCATCGGACGCGCCTTGGGCACCAAGCTGGCGGATGACTACGGTGTCTGGTGTAACTACGGACAGATCGGCCGGGACCTGGCTTACACCTACGACAAGGGCATCCTGAAGAGGGTCATTCCCGCCGCCGAGTACAACAGCATCCCCTGGGATCTGATGGAAAAGGGTGATCCCGCCTTCTTCCTCGACTTCTATCCCCGTATCGCCAACAAGGTAGGCGAGCTGAGTCACCTGGGTGACGGCGCCGCCGCCATCGCCGAGCGGTGGAACCTGGGCGAAGAGTACTGGACCTACGAGAAGAACAAGCTCTGGACCAAGGTAGGGTATCCGGTACACCACAGTAACGAGTCCAACGGACAGGTGGGGGCTATTATCTCCTCCATGTTCAACCGGGATGCCCAGTGTCATACCCACCAGAACTTTGTGCAGTGCGGTCTTCCCATCGAGCTCCAGAAAGAGATCGCCGGAGAGATCTGGGGAAGCCCCGATGCCTACGACGACGTGGCCGATTACACCCCCATGAACCGGTACAAGGCTAAGATGGCTAAATGGAGTATCGTAAGAAACGTGCTTCACGATTCTCTGACCCTCTGTAACTGGATGTGGCCCATGATGGCCTCCCCCCAGAAAGAACGGAACTACCGGGGCGACACGGCTCTTGAGTCTAAATATTTTTCCGAAGCCACCGGATTCAAGGTGACCGAGGCACAGCTTGATGCTTCGGCGGAACGGGTTTTTCACCTCCACCGGGCCCTGACGGTAAAACAGATGGGAACCACCGACATGAGGAATCAGCACGACCGGCTTACGGGCTGGCAGTTTGAGATGAACCCCGACAAGGAGGCCTTTACTCCCGGTACGGTTAAGCTCGACCGTGAAGACTTTGAGACTGCCTTGACCATGTTCTATGAAGAGATGGGATGGGATGCCGAAACCGGAGCCCCCACCAGGGCCAGTCTGGAAAAAGTGAAATTAGGCTATGTGGCCGACGAACTTGATAAACTGGGACTGCTCCCGGCTTAAGGACGGTTAGTTTTATGTCCCAAGGATGGATTACGGCCGCGGCGCTTCGGATTAAATCCGATTCCGCCGCCGGCCGGCTCACCGGGGCCCCTGTGTTAGAGGCTCTGGAGGGAGAAGGGGAGAAAGATCTTTCCCTTCTTTCTGATCAATATCCTGAGATTAAGGTGCTCCCGGGTAAAACCCGGGAGTACTTTTACAACCAGGAAGTGATGAATGCGGGCTATGCGGAGATTATTCTCCGGGTGGAAGAAGAGGATTATGCCTCGCTGATTCGGGAGACCGTGGAGAAAGAATCCCGTCTCTATCCCCGGACCACGGCGGTGAACCGTTTTCTGGGCCCTCCTTTTTCCGTACCCCCGGAACTGCTGTCCGAAGCGGTCAAGACCGTGGTGGCTGACCAGAATAACAGTGTCGGATCCTGCGAGGCATCCAACGGAGCTGTTCATCTTTTTGCTTCGATCCACCTGGATCGGGCCCGGGCCGAATATATGGCCGAATGGGAAGAGGTAGGAATCTTTGAGTCTCAATAATTTTCTTGTGGAAGAAGAGGTGGTGGAGCTCTGGGTCAACGGGAGCCTGAAAACCGCCTTTGCCTGTACCCCCGAGGCGATTAAAGAATTAGCGGCGGGACATTTAGTATGCGAAGGCATGGTCGACGGGCTGGATGATATAGATTTTTTAGAAATTTCTCCCCGAAAGGTGAGGGTTCAGATTCCCGAGAACGCCGGGCGGAATCCTCAGAAACGGCGGCCCCTGACTCCGGCCCTTTCTGATCTTCAGAATCTGGCCCGGGAGATGTTTTCCCGGGCGGAAATCTACAAGAAGGGCGGAGGCATTCACTGTGCGGCCTTGTCGGACGGCAGGACCCTTTTGGCCTTCAAAGAAGACATCGGCCGTCAGAACGCCTTGGATAAGATAGTCGGGGAGGCTCTTTTTAAGGGGCTTAAGCTGCACCAGCTGGTCTATATCAGTTCTGGCCGTATCAATACCGAAATTATGGAGAAGGCGAAAAACTGCGGATTTCCCCTGGTGGTTTCCCGCAGCCTGGTTTCTTCCCTGGCTTACGGGGAAGCGAAAAAAAACCGTATCGGCCTGATCGGAAGGATTACCACGGATCAGCCAATCATGTATAATCCCCTGGGCATCGAGCCTGCTCCCTTGAAAGAGCAGAAGTTCGCCTGACAGGAGATTCATCATCATGCCGCGCCAGAAGAAGAAGAAAAAGAAAAACGACGATTCCGCCGAGCTTCCCCTCAGCTCCCACCTGCGGGAGCTGCGGAATGTGCTGATCGCCAGTTTTCTGGCGGTCATAGCCGGGAGTGTGGTGGGGTTCGTCTTTTTCGATCCCATCGTAGCCTTTCTCTACGAGCCGTTTAAAAATGTTCAGAGCATCGATACGGCTAATACTTTGTTCGTGAACCATCTTTTTGAAGGATTCATGACCAAGCTGAAAATTGCCATATTCTCAGGGCTGGTGCTGGCTTCTCCGGTCATCATCTTCACCATCCTCAGGTTCCTCTTTCCCGCCTTCAACAAGAAGGAGAGGAGGATGATTCTTCTGACCTTGACGGTGAGTGCGGTGCTGGTTCTTTTAGGGTTTTACTACAGTTACTATACCATCCTTCCTGTGGTGATCAAATTCTTTACCAGCGTGGGGTTTCTCCCCGAAAATGTGGGGGTTCTGCTCAATTATCAGTCCAACATCATTTATATCTTCAAGTTCATCCTTTTAATCATGGTTACTTTTCAGTTTCCCGTGCTTCTGGAAATGATGATGGTCACCAATATGATAGAAAGGCGTACCCTCTTGAAGTTCAGCCGTTATGTGGTGGTGGGGGTTTTTCTGGTGGCGGCTATCATTACGCCCCCCGATTTTATCTCCCAGTGCATGATCGCCCTGCCCATGATGGTTCTCTATTTTCTGGCCCTCATGGTGGCCAAGATCTTCAAGTTCGGTGAAGGGGAGAAGGCCTGATATGGGAAAGACAGGTTTAGGTTTTGTCGAGCTTCTCGTGGTGGTGGCCCTTTTTCTCATCTTTGTCCGGCCCGACGATATGCCCCGCATCATCCGGCAGATAGGAAAAATCTGGGCCAAGGTGTATTATTATATAACCGTATTTAAAAGTGAAATACGAAAAATGGAAAAAGAGATAGGCATTGAAGAAGAAATGAAGGAAATCAGAGCCATCAATGCCAGGATGAACAGCGAAATCGCCAATTTTAACCGGGAAATCAGGGATACGGCCGGTGAGGTCAAAAAACCCCTGCCCGAAAAGAAAGATGACAGTACTAACCCTACTGCAAAAGGAGACAAAGATGTTAGGATCGACTGAAATTATCGTTATTGCGGGAATCGTGGTCCTGCTTTTCGGGGCCAGCGCCATACCCAAATTTGCCCGTTCCATCGGTAAGGCCAAAAAAGAGTTTAAGGAAGGCCTCTCCGAAGGGGTGGAGGAAGAAAAGGGTAAGGATAAGTAAGTCCGCGCCGTTTTAAGTTATCTAATCACCAAAAAGGAGCCTGCGGGCTCCTTTTTTTATTGACAGATCTTTGAGCCTCTCTCACAGGGAAATCAGGCAGGCTTTTTCCGATCAGCCGAATTTCGCCTTCAGTTTGGCAAAGGCCTGGGAGGCGGTGTCCTGGTCGAACATCTTTTCTTCCCGGTGAAATTCCACCAGCTCGGGAGGAATTTCTTCCAGAAAGGGGCTCGGACCGGTTTCGATAACTTCCCGCATGATCCGGCGGGTTTGACAGGCGGTCATGAAAAGCTTCTCCCGGGCCCGGGTGATGGCCACGTAAAAAAGGCGTCTTTCCTCCTCCACGTTATCGGGGTTTTCTTCCAGAGCCCGGCCGTGGGGAAGAATCTGGTTTTCCACCCCCGCCAGGAATACCAGGTTAAATTCCAGGCCCTTAGAAGAGTGGATGGTCATCAGGTTTACCTTTCCCTCTTCGCCTTCATCCTCGTCGCTGTTGATCATGGTAATTTTGTTGAGGTAGTTGTAGAGGGTCGGTTTGGGGTTGTCGGGGTTGGAAATCCATTTCTCGAACATATCGATAAACCGCAGGATGTTCTGAAACTTCCATTTGGCCACCTTATCGTTGGTCTGATGTTCCTGCAGCAGGTAACCCCAGAAGTCCAGGGCGTCCACCATGGAACGCAGCACGTCGCCCATCTTTTTTTCCGACAGAAACCGTTCACGGTACATCTCGATGTGGGTCAGAAAGTCTTCCAGACTGCTGCGAATTTTCGGGGCCAGGGGAGAATCTTCGGCCCAACGCAGGGCTGAGATGGCCGAATAAAGGGAAAAGTTCCGCTCTTCCGCGATGGCCCGAATGGTCTGCAGGGTCCTCAGCCCCACGCCCCGCCGGGGGGTGTTGATGATCCGCAGCAGATTCACATCGTCGTCGGGATTGGCGATGACCCGGAGGTAGGAGATGATGTCTTTTATCTCTTTCCTCTGAAAAAAGCTGGTTCCGCCGGAAACCTTATAGGGAATATTCGCCTCTAAAAAGGCCTCTTCGATGGAGGCGGTGAGGCTGTTGGTGCGTACTAAAACACCAATGTCATGATACTTGATTTCATCACGCACCACGAAGGACCGGATCATCTCAGCGATGAACTGTCCCTCCTTGGTTTCGTCCCGGGGATAGAATATCTCGATGGCCTTGCCCGAATCGGTGCCCGTCCAGAGGGCCTTTTCTTTCCTATTGGTATTGTGGGCGATCAGGTAGTTGGCGGCGTTGAGGATGTTCTGGGTGGAACGGTAGTTCTGCTCCAGTTTTATTTCCTTCAATTCGGGAAAGTCGGTTTCGAAGTTCAGTATATTCTGATAGTTCGCCCCCCGCCAGGAGTAGATGGACTGATCGTCGTCGCCCACCACGCAGATATTCCTGTGCCCCAGGGCTAGATGCTTCATGAAGCGGTACTGGGCCAGGGAGGTGTCCTGAAACTCGTCCACCATGATGTATCTGAACCGGTCCTGGTACGCCCGAAGAACCTCGGGATGCTCTTCAAACAGCTTGATGGGCAGCATGATCAGATCGTCGAAGTCCACGGCGTTGTAGGCCAGCAGATGTTCCTGGTAGGATGCGTAGAAATCCCGCCACTGTCGGTTGTCGCCCTCCCACTTGATTCTTTCGGTCTTAATGGCGGAGAAGAGGTTGGCCATGGCGTAGGCGTCGAAGGCATCGGGAGAAACCTTCTGGTCCCGGGCTACCTCCTTAATCAGGGAAAGCTGGTCAACCTGATCGTAGATGCTGAAGTTATCCCGGTATCCCAGGTGATGGATGGACTCCCGAAGCAGTTTTACACCGAAGGAGTGGAAGGTTGAAACCGTCAGGTTGGACAGACGCTTTCCCGTGATGGCTTTAACCCTCAGGGCCATCTCTTTGGCCGCCTTGTTGGTGAAGGTCAGGGCCAGGATGCTGTTCTGGTGGATTCCCGTATGGAGCATGTATGCCATCCGGAAGGTGATGGTCCGGGTTTTTCCCGACCCCGCCCCGGCGATGATCAGCAGGGGCCCTTCCAAGGTACGAGCCGTATCAAACTGTTGTTCGTTGAGTTCTTTTTGAAGTTGATCAAGCATAAAGGGGGGTTAAACCTGCTTTACAAAGAGGGAAAAGGCGGAAATCCCCAAAACCATTACCAAGGACACAATCAATCCGGAGATGACAACACCTCCCAGGACGGCCCAATAGGTCTTTCTCTTCTCCATACCAAGGATCCAGGCTCCCAGGGTTCCGGTATAGGCACCGGTGATGGGCAGGGGGATGGCCACGAAAAGCATGATTCCCAGGTATCCGAATTTTTCCACCTTGTCATGCACCCGTCCCCGGGCCCGGGCGACGAAATTATCGAAGATGCGGCGGTAAAAACTCCAGCGGTAAAAGAGTTTATGGAAGGTGTTGAGGAAAAGGGTGACCAGGGGGCCCACCAGGGCGTTTAACCCCACACAGAGGGGGTAGGTGATCCACAGAGGGATACCGTTAGCCAGGGCGAAGGGTATGGATCCCCGCAGCTCAAAAATAGGGGTCAGGGTAATAAGGGCGGTTAGTACCAGGTCGCTTGCTTCAAAATCCATCATAGGTGGCCATAATAACGAAAAGGTTTTTCTTTGCATAGGCCCTAGAAAAGTATTATTCTGTTGATAGCAATTACTAATAAGTTTCGGATATGGGAGAGAAAAACATGGACCGGTGGAAAACCGTAGGCAGACTTTTACTACTATCAGCTCTGGTTCTTTTTATTTTAAACTTTTCGGCGTGTGGAACCTCCGATACCGACGAGGTAACCGGGGTTACCTGGGTGGGGGAAATGCCTCCCAAGCCCACCATGGCGGTGGACGCCCTGACCATT
>CAYYNJ010000107.1:0-9175 GCA_964472775.1 uncultured Spirochaetaceae bacterium | reverse complement strand
TTTCCCGGGGAGAATCGGAGAAGGAGCGAAGTCTTTCCTACATCGGCGAGAAAAACGAATACATCACCGCAAAGTTGGAAGAGTTTGTCACCCTGGTGGGGAAGCTGGAAAAGGCGGCCAACCAGTTTCTTGAGTCCGCCGTGGGGGGCCTGGAATCGATCCGGAGTACCGCCGGGATCATCGAAGACATGGCGGAGAGGATTAAGGTCATCTCCATCAATGTCCGCATCGAAGCGGCTCGGATCGCCGGCCAGCACAGCGGATTTAATATCCTGGGTCAGGAAATTACCGCCTTTGCCGATCAAACCTCTGAGTTTGCCCAAACCACCCATCAACAGATCGCCCAAACCTTTCAGCAGATTCAGCCGCTGCGGGATGAGCTGCTCAAAGATCTTTCACAGGTTCGTACCGACATGGACGGGATCCGCTCGGCCATGGCACCCTACAAAGAGATCATCGATGGAACCTTTATCGACCTCGATAAGGTGATTCATAACTTGAACGAGCTTTCTCTGAACATCACCACCAAGATGAAGAATATCATCGGTCAGCTTCAGTTCCACGACATCATCAACCAAGAGACGGAGCACATCATCGAATTTCTTAAGAAACTCGATTCTTCCTACCGGGAGCGGAACCTCTCCGTTTTTTCCCGGAGGGCCCTGGATGACAAGGTGAAGACGGCCATCAAGAAAGCCATCATCGACGATCTTTCCGCCCTGATGACCACGGGCAACGAGCGGAAGGTCCTGGAGGATTTGCGAAAGGAGATGGGCCTGGAGGAGGCGGTGGAGCCGGAACTAGATCTTTCGAAGAGCAGGGTGCTTGATGAAAACACCATCCTCTTTTAACGCCCATGAATGATTCCTGGAACCTGCCGGTTTCCGAAGCCATGGATGTGAGCGATCACCTTTTTCATGAGTTTTCTGACATTTTCTTTAAGCGCAGCGGTATCAGGCTTCCTTTAGAGCGGAAATACCTGATTGTTCACCGTCTTAGCAAGCTCATGGGGACCCAAGGGGGGCCGGTCGATTTTGAAGATCTGTGCCGGATCCTTAAAAATGGTTCAAATCCCCAGCTGATCCATCGGTTCGTCGACTCCCTTACCACCAACTACAGTTATTTCTTTCGGGACCCCGTCCATTTCCGGTTCCTGAAATACTATTTTCTTCATAGAATGGGAGACCGGCCCCGGGTACGACTCTGGAGCGCCGCCTGTTCCTCCGGGGAAGAGCCTTACACCATGGCCATGACCGCCCGGGAGGCTTTGCCCGATCTTGATCAAAGGGATTTTAAAATTCTCGCCACCGATATTTCCCAGTCCATGGTCGAACGGGCGGTTACGGGAATTTATCGGCGTGATGTAATCGAGAGAGATATCGGAGGGGAAAGAATTCGGAAGTTTTTCTTCGAAACCGCCAACCCTGAATTTCTGGAAATAAGGCCCGAGCTGGCCAACTGCATCGATTTTCGGGTCTTCAATCTCTTAGACGTTTACCCTTTCAAGGGGCTTTTCGATATCGTTTTTCTCCGCAACGTGCTCATCTACTTCGATGTGGAGAAAAAAACGAAAATTCTGGGTAAGATCGCCGAATACCTGGTTCCGGGAGGATATCTGCTCATAGGGCTGACCGAATCGCTGGTGGGAACGACCCATCCGTTCAAACAGATAGATCACAATATCTACCGGCTTTGACTCTTCTTTGCCTCTCCCGTGGCGTAGTCAAGGATGCGCTGGGGAATCTGATCGAGGGGCTGAATCTCCAGGCAGGCGTCGATCTCCACGGCGGCCCGGGGCATGCCGTAGACGATGCTGGTATGCTCGTCCTGGGCCACCGTCAAGGCACCGGTGTGTTTCATCGCCAAAAGGCCCGCCGCTCCGTCCCGTCCCATCCCCGTGAGTAAAAATCCTGCGGCGTTCCGGCCCATCACCTGGGCCACCGACTGAAACAGCACGTCCACCGCCGGCTTCTGGTACTGCACCTTTTCGGTGTCGGTATGCTCGACGTAGAGGGAGGCTCCCTTCCGCCGGAGGGTCAGGTGCCGTCCTCCCCGGGCGATGTAGACCGTTCCTTTCTGAATGGGCTCCCCGTCCTCCGACTCTTTCACCCGCAGCCGGGAAAGATCATCCAGCCGCCGGGCAAACTGACCCGTGTAAACCGGGGGCATATGCTGCACCACCAGGATGGGGGGCAGGTTAGCCGGCAGGGCCTTGAAGAGGGATTCCAGGGCCAGGGTGCCCCCGGTGGATGATCCTATGGCGATGATTGACTCGGTGGTTTTTAGATTTTGAAGATAGTCGTTTTGCTTCAGCGCCGCGGCGGGACGGATGTTTTTCACGATGGCGGACCTGCGGGTAAGGTAGGTATCCTTCACGTGGTAGGCGCTGAGCACCTTGTCGTGGATCTCCTGCACCGCCTCTTTCACCGAAATGCTCCCCGACGGTTTATTCACCACATCGAAGGCGCCTATCTCCAGGGCCCGGATGGATGCGGCGGCGTCTTCCGCCGTCACCGAGCTCACGATGATGACCGGGATGGGGTAGTAGTCCATGAGTTTTTTCAGGAAGGTCAAACCGTCCATCCGGGGCATCTCGATGTCCAGGGTAAGCACATCGGGTTTCAGCGAGAGGATTTTGTTGCGGGCCACGAAGGGATCCGGAGCGGTTCCCACCACCTCAATTTCAGGGTACCGCCCCAGCTCTTCTTCCAAAACATTCCGGACAATGGCGGAATCGTCGACGATCAGAACCTTAACCATGGCTATTCCGTGAGGGCAATAATCTCATCGGCGGAGATTATCATGTCCAGATTGAGGATCATGGCCATTTCCTCCCTCAGCCGGGCGATGCCCAGGAGGTATTGGCTCTTTAATTTGAGGCCGAGACGGGGGGTTTGTTCCACCTGCTCCTTATCGATATCCATCACCTCATGGACCGCATCCACGGTGATGCCGATGTTGTACACCCCGCTTTTTCCGTTGACATCCACGATGATAAAGACGGTGGTTTCGTTATACTCCTCTTCGGGGAGGCCGAATTTGGTTCTAAGGTCCAGGATGGGGATGATTTTCCCCCGCAGGTTAATCACCCCCTTGATATATTCGAGACTCTTCCGTACGGGAGTTATCTTCTCGTAGCGGATAATCTCCCGCACCTTGATGATGGGAATCCCGTAAAACTCGGTGAGTAGAGAGAATATCAGGTACTTATCGGTTTGTGCCATAACTTACCTTCCCTAAAAATTCCTGAATTCGTCTTCCAGTGGTATCTGCTCTTCCGCCGAGGCCAGGGAAATTTCAGAGTCATCTTCCTCTTTTTTAGGTTCCCTGGGGGGAGCCTTAGCCGAAATCAGTTTCTGGTTTCCCGGGCGTTCAGAGGTTTTCTTCTTTTTGACCACGGTGCGTTCCTCTGTCTTGCCCTTTACCATGATGCTCAGCTGGTCGACTATTTCATTCAGGTTCTCCGCCTGGCTTAAAAGCTCTTCACTGGCCGAGGCGGTTTCTTCGGCGCTCGAGGCGGTTTGCTGAACCACCGCATTGGTTTGACCGATGGCCTGGGTAATCTGGTTGATCCCCTTCATCTGTTCCCGGGAGGCCCGGTTCACTTCGTCTAAGAGGACGCTGACCTTGGCGGCCATTTCCCCCGCCTTGGTCTGGACTTCCATGACCTGGTCGCCCAGGGATTCACCCTTGGCGGAGCTGTCGATGGCCTTCTCGATAAGTACCGCCGTTTCCTTGGCGGCTTCGGCGCTCTTCTGGGCCAGGTCTTTCACCTGATCCGCCACCACGGCAAAACCCCGGCCCGCATCGCCCGCCCGGGCCGCCTCAACCGCCGCATTCAAAGCCAGGATGTTGGTTTGAAAGGCAATGTCTTCGATGACTTTGATAATCTTCACGATCTGTTTGCTGTTGCCGCCGATCTCGTTGATGGCTTCCTTCAGCTGTCCCATGCTTTGGGTGGCCTGGTCGGTTCCCTGGCTGGTCTCCTTCATCATCAGTTCGCTCTGGTTGATGTTTTTGGTATTCATCTCCACCACCGATTGGAGCTCTTCCAGGGAAGAGGTTATCTCCTCGATGCTGGCCGCCAGCTCCGATGATCCGCTGGAAAGCTGCTGACTGGAGGCGGAAATCTGATACGACGCCGACTCCAGGTTGTTGGATCCCGATGAGAGGTCCCGGGTTATCTTTGATATGGGCCTTCCCACAAAGAACATGGTCATGACGATGAGGATGACCACCAGTACCGCCAAAAATATGATGCTGATGAGGATAATCTGGTTCCTCATGGCGGTGGAGAGGGAGAGGAGGTCGTATTCATAGATGGTGGCGGCCACATACCAGGGGAGCCGGCCGAGCTTCTGGAAGAAGAGATATTTCATCTCGCCTTCCCACTCGTAGTAAACCACTCCCGTGGGATCCTTCGAATTCAGGATGGTCTTGGTGAAATCGTACTGGAGAACACTCGACATGATCATTGACTC
This sequence comes from uncultured Spirochaetaceae bacterium, assembly GCA_964472775.1. Taxonomy (GTDB): domain Bacteria; phylum Spirochaetota; class Spirochaetia; order UBA9216; family UBA9216; genus CAYYNJ01. The sequence continues at coordinate 4,694 of CAYYNJ010000107.1, read as the reverse complement.
TGTGGGGTGGGCAAGAACCAAGCCCTGGTCGTCTCCGATGTAGGGATACCCCGTTTCACCGTACACCATAGGAAGCACATACGCCTCGGAAAAGGCGTTCAGGTCTATTACTACCCCCAGGGAGCCGGCAAAGCTGTTGTCGATGACTATCGGAGCGGCCAGGTAGAGAATGGCCTTGTCCCCGTCTTTCCGGGCGTGGGTGTCGATGTACTGGGAGGTCTCAAGCCGCGACACGGGCCGCCAATAGGGAAGTTCGGTCACCGTTTCTTCCGCCGATTCGACGGCGGGGAAAGAGGCTACTTTGCGCCCCGCCGCATCGGTAAAAAAGACCGAGGCGAAGTAGCCTTCGCTGTTGTAGCTGGACTGGCTGAACTCCCGCAAGGCGGCGGTATTTCCCGTACGGTAGGCTTCGATGACATTATCCCTCTGGGCCACCAGCTCCACCCGGCGGGACACCCCGTTGATCACCTCTTCGATAAAGTTGACCAACTGGTCCGTGGAGCTCTCCAGGTTTCGAATTTCTGTTTCTGAAATGCCCTGTTCGATCCGTACACTCACTATGACCACGATTACGGTAAAAGCGATGACAAACAGGAGCGCCACAAGGCTAACTATTCGGACAGATAGTCCCATCTTCTTCTTTTGTTTCATGAACCTACTCCTCAAAAATGCGGCGTTAGCCGCGAGTCTGGAGCTGCCGGGCAGCTCAGATGACGAGAATGAGGAGAAGAAAAGCTGTGCTTTGCTTCTCCAGAATGATAAAATACACGGAGGTATTTTATCATTCCTCCTTCATTACAATCTTGATCACATTGGTCAGTTTTTCCCCGTCAAAGGGCTTAATAATCCAACCGGTGGCGCCCATCTCTTTAGCCTTCGCCATCTTGGCCTTGTCGGTTTCGGTGGTCAGCATCACCACGGGAGTGGACTTATCGAAGGCTCTGATGGCTTCGAGAAGTTCCAGACCGTTCATCACGGGCATGTTGATGTCCAGGAGGTAGAGCTTGATATTCCCCTGATGCGCCTTGGCTTTTTCCAGCCCCGCTGCCCCGTTTTCTGCTTCCTCAAGCTCTGTGTATCCGTTCATCATCAGTGATTTTTTAATGACTTCGCGTCCAATGTCTGAATCGTCAACGATCAGTATCATTCTGTCTCCTCCCAAGATGTCAGGCCTGCGCCTTTCTCATGAACTCGTCGATGTCCACCACGAATCCTATGGTTCCGTCTCCGAAGATGGTTCCCCCGGAGAACAGATTCATGTCCCTGAGCACTTCATTGAGGCTCTTGATCACTATCTCCTGCTTGCCGATCACCTGATCCACGGCGATACCGTAGAGGCCGTTCTCGTAGGATATGATCAAAATCACGTACTCCCCGGGCTTTCGGCTTACCGGTACTCCGGTGATGAGCTGCTCGGTAAAGATGACGGGGATGTGGCGGTCCCGGTTGAAGAGGATCACTTCTCCGTCTTCCATGATTCGGGTGTTTTCGGCGGTGGGAACCACAATCTCCCGAATCAGGTTGAAGGAAAAGATGTACCTTTCCTCTCCCACCCGGGTGACAAAGCCGTCGATGATGGCCAGAGTCAGGGGAAGCTTCAGGATGAAGGAGGTCCCCTCTCCGGGGGTTGATTCTATATCCACCCGGCCGTGGACCCTCTCCAGGTTCATCCGCACCACATCCAGTCCCACCCCCCGGCCGGATAATTCGGTAACCTTCTGGGCGGTGGAGAACCCCGGCTTAAAGAGCAGGCTGTAGCAGAGTTTTTCATCATCCCGGTAGCGGTCCGCCTCATCGGGCCGGATCAGCTTCTTTTCCACCGCCTTGTTCACCACCGCCTCACGGTTTATCCCCGAGCCGTCGTCCTTGACGATGATTTCGATGCCGCTGCCCTTGTGCTCGGCGCTGATGGATATTTCGCCTACCCGGTTCTTTCCCGCCGCCTCCCGTTCTTCCACATCGTCGAGGCCGTGATCCACGGCGTTGCGGACAATGTGAACCAGGGGGTCGATGATGGCTTCGATAAGGGTCCGGTCAAGTTCGGTATCCTCGCCGGTGATGTTGGTGGTGACGATTTTGCCCGTATCCCGGCTGGCGTTCCTTATGACCACCCGGAGCTTGTTAAAAACTTCCCCGATGGGCACCATGCCCATGGAGAGGACGATATTTTTAATGTTGGTGGTGATCTGCTCCAGCTGGTGCAGTTCCCGCTCCTGAATCTGCCGGCCCAGAGATACTTCCTCCCGTATCATGGACTGGTTAACCACCAGTTCCCCCACCATGTCCACCAGATCGTTGAGCCGGTCATAGGCCACCTTCACATAGGCTAGCTCTCTCTTGCTGGCGCTCTGTTCTTTGACCGCCTCTTCGATATCTTTTTCTTCCACCGCCTTCTCTTCCAGGGCGATGTCTCCGAACAGGCGGTTTTCTTCCTTCTGCCGGTGCAGAATCTTCTGAACCGTCTTGGCGTCGATCTTGCCCAGATCCTGCAGGATCTGGCCGATTTTCTTCTTTCTATGTTCCTTGGCGATCTTCCGGGTAATGCGGATGATGGGGCGGATGTCTATTTTGAGAAAACTCTGGATGATCTTATCCCGGTCGTACCGTACCGTTTCAAAAACATCGGCCAGGTCTTTGATAAAAGACACTCCGTAAAAAACCACGTCTATCAGTTCGGGGGTTACGGCGATTTCTCCGTCCCGTACCAGGACCAGCATATTTTCTAAGTAGTGGGCGGTTTCTTCTAGATTCTTGACTCCCAGGAAAGCGGCGGAACTCTTGATGGTGTGGAACCCGCGGAACACGGTGTTGATGTACTCCTTGTTGCCCGGGTCGTATTCCAGATCTAACAAGGCTACTTGGACGTTTTCCATATGTTCGTTGATCTCTGAGACAAATTTCTTGAGCATCTCCGTATCGTCGATGAGAGCCTCGAACCAATCCTCCGTTACCACCAAGGCTTCTTCTGTCTCGGGGGTCTCCGGGCCGGGGGATATTAACAGGGCCTGGAGCCGTGTTGTCACCGCTTCGGGGGAAAGCTCCTCCTCCCCGGCGTCGGTTAAGAGGTTCCCGATCTCATCAACAAAGGCGGCCTGGGAATGAAAGTTGCCCGCTTCGTGAAACCAGGGCAGAATCTCCGCCGCCGCCTTTTCTTTGGCGGTGCCGTTTTCGGAGGCGGCGAAAAGACCCAGGGCCGACTCCAGCTCGGAGAACCCCACAAGATCCCCTTCCTCGAAATTTTCGATGAGTTGGCGAATGGTTGCCTCGTCTGCCCCTGGGGGCATTTTCGTTTTCTTTGACATAAAGATCGGCAGTCTCCTTGGGAGATACGGATAGTAAAAATTGTAGGTAACCGGAAACGGGAAGTCAAATTTCTCCAAGTTTTTTTATTTTTGTGTATTTTCTGCCGAACTCCTCAAAAAAAGGCCGGGCTTCGGCTTCGGCCGGGCCCCCGGGACCCCTTCTTTTTGGCTTGACAACCCCGGTTTGGGCCCTATAATTACTACTGCAATAGCAACAAAATTATCAAGGAGAATCTTGTATGGATAGAAAGGTGAGAGTCCTGCTCTGGGGCTTCGGCGCCATGGGAAGCGGCATGGCCCGGATGCTTCTTTCCAAACGGGGGGTGGAAATAACCGGGATTTGCGATACCCATCCGGACCGGAAGAACCGGCGGTTGGGAGACCTTCTGGGCGCCGAGGCGGGGGACGCGGCGGATCTGGTGGTGCGGGAGAATATCACCGAACTGCTTGATTCGGCGGAGAAGGCCGATATTGCCCTGGTGGCCACCGATTCTTTTACCCGGGGCGCTTTCGATAAAATCATGCTTTTGGTTTCCCGGGGTATCAACGTAATCTCCACCGCCGAAGAGATGGCCTATCCCCGGGCGGGAGAGCCGGAACTGGCGGATAAAATTGACGCCGCCGCCCGGGAACACGGCGTTTCCGTACTCGGCACCGGCATCAATCCGGGGCTGATCATGGACCTTCTGGTGGTCCTCATGACCGGGGCGTGTATCGACGTGGATCACATCATCGCCCGCCGGGTCAACAGTCTCTCGCCCTTCGGGCCGGCGGTGATGGAGGAGCAGGGGGTGGGCCTGTCCCCCGAAGCGTTCCGGAAGGGTGCCGCCGACGGCAGCCTGGCGGGCCATGTGGGATTCAACGAGTCGGTGAATATGATCGCCGATGCGGTGGGTTGGAAGCTGTCCCGTCCGGTGGAGCAGTCCATGGAGCCCATCATCACCACCGTGGCCCGGCAGACCCCCTACGCCTCGGTGAAACCCGGGGATGTGGCGGGATGCGACATGCGCGGTTTTGGCTATGTGGGGGAGGAGATGAAGATAGAAATGGTCCACCCCCAGCAGATCGAACCGGAGAGGGAAGGGACCGATACGGGGGATTATGTTGATATAACCGGCACCCCGGATATTCATCTCCAGATTAAACCCGAGGTTCCCGGAGGAATCGGAACCATCGCCATGTGCGTCAACATGATCCCCCAGGTGATAAACGCCTCCCCGGGGCTCAAGACCATGCTGGATCTGCCGGTGCCCCGGGCCATCCTGGGAGACATGCGGGACCGGATCGAGAAATAGGAGCACAGGATGCAGGAAAGGAAAGATGATTTTCAGGAACGCCGGAGCCATCTGGCGGGGATGACCGAAGAGGAGCTGGAGGCCCGGTTCTGGAGCC
>CAYYNJ010000106.1:6059-9196 GCA_964472775.1 uncultured Spirochaetaceae bacterium | reverse complement strand
TCCGGACCGGCCTTGATATCCTCACCGGAGATGAGGGAGTGAGGATTGAAAAGCTCCAGGGCCACGGAGGCATCTTCCGTACCCCCGGCGTGGGGCAGCGTATCCTGGCGGCGGCCACGGGGGTTCCCGTGGGTATCCCCGGTTCCGCCGGCGAGGGAGGTTCCTGGGGGATGGCCCTGCTGGCCGCCTTCATGGAAAGAAAGGCTCAAAACCAAAGCCTGCAGGATTTTCTTGATGATGTTCTGGGGGAAGGAAGCGCCGAACCGGCGGCGCCGGAAGCCCGGGACCGGGATGGTTTTGATGTTTATTACGCCCGCTATCAGGCGGGTCTGGCCATAGAACGGGAAGCCCTTAGGCGGCTGCAATGAAAGGGGGAGGGCGATGAACTTTAAGAATATTAGGGAAGCGGCCTATCAGGCCAACATGACCATCCGCGAGGCGGGACTGGTGGTGCTTACCTGGGGGAATGCCTCGGCGGTGGACCGGGCTGCCGGGGTCTTTGCGATAAAACCGTCGGGGGTGGACTACGGCGATCTTTCCCCCGAGTCCATGGTGGTGGTGGATATTGAAACAGGACACATGGCGGGAAATTACCGTCCCTCTTCCGCTACTCCCACCCATGGGATTTTGTACCGGGAATTCCGTGAGATCGGCGGCATTGTTCACACCCACTCCTCCTACGCCACCAGCTGGGCCCAGGGCTGCCGCCCCATTCCGGCCTTCGGCAGTACCCACGCCGACCACTGGAACGGCAGCATTCCCCTGGTACGGGAGTTGACCGCCTTGGAAATGGAAAGGGATTATGAAGGCGCCACGGGACAGGCGGTGGTGGACAGCTTCCGCCGGGAGGGGCTCAATCCGCTGGAAAGCCCGGGAGCCCTGCTGCCCCACCACGGTCCCTTCACCTGGGGAAAGACCGCCGCCGATGCGGCGCAGAACGCCGTTGCCTTGGAAGCCATCGCTGAAATGGCCTTTCACTCTGAGTTGATAAATCCCCGGCTGAGCGTCATTCCGGCGTATATGCTGGAAAAACACTATACAAGAAAGCATGGTCCCCACGCTTACTACGGACAGAAGGAGTCTTGAGATGAAACCATTCGCCCCCCTAGAAATCTGGTTTGTCACCGGCAGCCAGCATCTGTACGGACGGGAAACCCTCCGGCAGGTGGAACACGATTCCCGGGAGATCGCCTCCAGCCTCGATAGAAACAGCAGCCTCCCCGCGCCGGTGGTCTTTAAGGCTTTGGTGACCACCCCCGACGAGGTCCTGAAGCTGTGTGTGGAGGCTTCCGCTTCCGACACCTGTATGGGGGTCATCACTTGGATGCATACCTTCAGCCCCGCAAAAATGTGGATCAAGGGCCTGATGGGGTTAACCAAACCGCTGCTGCACCTGCACACCCAGATGAGCCGGGATATTCCCTGGGGTGAGATTGACATGGACTACATGAATCTTCACCAGAGCGCCCACGGGGGTCGGGAATACGGCCATCTGCTGAGCCGGCTGCGTAAGAACCGCGAAGTGGTGGTGGGACACTGGAAAGATCCCGAGGTGATCGGCGAGGTGGCCGATTGGATCCGCGCCGCCGCGGGCTGGCAGAGAACCCGTACCATGAAGGTGGCCCGCTTCGGCGACAACATGCGGGAAGTGGCGGTTACCGAAGGGGATAAGGTGGGAGCCCAGATACAGTTCGGATATGAGGTGTCCGGCTACGGAATCGGCGACCTGGCCGCCCGGATTGATGCGGTTCCGCCGGGAGATGTCAAAGATCTCGTCGATGAGTACCGCAGCACCTATCAGGATAAAAGCGGCCACAACCTTGAACGGCTCGCCTCGGCGGCTAAGATTGAACTGGGCCTGAAGGCCTTTCTCGAAGAAGGCGGATTTTCCGCCTTCACCACCACCTTCGAAGATCTGCATGGCCTGGATCAGCTGCCGGGGATCGCCGTACAGCGGCTCATGGCGGCGGGGTACGGATTCGGGGCCGAAGGGGATTGGAAGACCTCCGCCCTGACTCATGTGGTAAAATACATGTCCCGGGGTCTTAAGGGCGGAACCAGCTTCATGGAGGACTACACCTATCATCTCGATCCCGCCAACCCCCTGGTTTTGGGAGCCCACATGCTGGAGGTGTGTCCCAGCATCGCCGAAGAGGGGAGTATCCCCCGGTTGGAAGTCCATCCCCTGGGGATAGGGGGAAAGGATGACCCTGCCCGGCTGGTGTTCAACAGCCAGCCCGGACCGGCGGTAAACGCCTCACTGGTTACCCTGGGTAACCGGTTCCGCCTCATCCTCAATGCGGTGGAAACGGTGCCTCTTCCTCACCCCATGCCGCGGCTACCGGTGGCCCAGGTCATGTGGAGGCCTCAGCCTTCCCTGAAGGTCGGAGCCGCCGCCTGGATTCTCGCCGGGGGCGCCCACCATACGGTTTATACCCAAGCGGTTTCCCTGCGGGCTTTAGAGATGTACGGTGCCATGGCGGAGGTGGAAACTCTCATCATTGACCATGACACCCGTCTCAGGGATTTTAAAAAGGAAATCCTCTGGAACGATGCGGCCTACACGGTGAACAGGGGAAACCGGTTCTGAATTTGATGATGTGACTTGCCCGGGCTGTGCCGGTTCGCCTCTTTGCCGGCGCAGCCTTTTTCCTCGGAAGCCCTGTTTTACCTGGAAGATGGTTTTATCGAGAAGGGATTAGCCCCGGGCGGATTTTTCCGGTCGCTTTTTCCTCCTCCGGGGGTTAAAATGTGTACCTTCACGCAGGAGTATTGGCATGATTCGGACCAAAGGTAAGATTCTTTTTATTTTTCTCATCCTGGGCGTTCTTTTTATCTCTTCCTGCCATCAGCGGGAGGAAGAGCAGACCGGCGACGCCGAAAGTATCATCCTGGGTTTTTCCCAGATCGGGGCCGAAAGCGCCTGGCGGAACTGCAACACCCGCTCGATTAAAGAGGCGGCGGCGGAACGGAAAATACAGCTTGTTTTTACCAATGCGGAACAGAAACAGGAAAACCAAATAAAGGCTCTGCGTTCCTTCATCGCCTATCAGGTGGATGTCATTGCCTTCGTCCCCATCGTTACCGACGGATGGGATACGGTTCTTCATGAAGCCAAAGATGCAGGAATTCCCGTT
>CAYYNJ010000106.1:0-5988 GCA_964472775.1 uncultured Spirochaetaceae bacterium | reverse complement strand
GCCTCTGCGCCGGTTTCATCGGCACCGACAGCATGCGGGAGGGCCGGGATGCGGCTTTGTTTCTTCTGGAAAAATTTGCCGAAAAAAGAAAGAAGTTTTCCGAAACCGGGGAAACCATCAACATCGTCGAGCTGTTCGGTACCGAAGGCTCTTCCGTGGCGATCGGCCGGGGAGAAGGTTTCCGGCAAGTTATCGAAGAACACCCCGAGTTCAAGATCGTTTTCAGCGAATCGGGGGATTTTCTGCGTTCCAAAGGGTATGAGCTGATGAACGCCATCCTGGATGAGGTGCAGGATATGGACGTTATCTATTCCCATAACGACGGGATGACCTTGGGAGCCATCGACGCCATGACCGAACACGGCATCAGGCCGGGGCACGACGTTGTGATTGTCACCATCGATGCCGAACAGGCCGTCATGGATGCCTTAAAAAGGGGACAGGTGAACTTCGTCATCGAGTGCAACCCCAAGACCGGTGAGGCCATCATGGATCTGGTAACCAAGTTAGCCGCAGGCGAACCGATTCCCCGGCTACTTCACGTGCCGGAAGAGGTATTTACCGAGGGTGATGATCTTTCGGACCTGCCTCCCCGGGGCTACTGAGATGGGAAAAAACCGTTTTGCTGGAGAATGGCTTACCTCCTTGCTGGACCGGTCCAGCATCCGGCATAAGATTCAGGTTTCGTACATCCTTATTATCATGATGATGCTGGCCCCCCCGGTTACCACCATCACCTCTTCGATCTACCAGCAGATCCGTTACGACCACATCATCACCAATGTAAGTAAGACCAACCGGCTCAACCAGACGGTAAAAACAGAGATCGCCAACGAAATTTGGGATATTGTGGCGGGGAACAAGAAATTTGATGAAGGCCGGCAGTACGTCATTTTAGACCGTATTAATGAAAGTCTCGAGGATATCATGCGCACCACCGAGGTGGGCAAAAACCGCCAGATGCTGGAGGTGGCGGGACGGGCGGTAAACACCCTGCGGCGCAATGTAGACAGTCTTGGGGTGCAGATGAAGGAACAATTTCCCGTCATTGAGAATGAAAAGAAGCTCGATGATATCCGGGGTGTGGCCGCCTTGATTTCCGATATCCTTCAGGATTTCATCGTGCTGGAGATAGAATACGCCGCCAATACCAATGAAAGTATTAAAAACACCACCCAGATTTTGACCATTCTTCAGATTATCACCGTCTTTTTTGTGGCCATATTTTCGATATTTGCCCAGCGCTCGGTTTTGGCCAGCATCAACCGCCCCATCAAAGAGCTGGAGAAACTCTCTACTAAAATTGCCTCCGGTGATCTGGCCGCCCGGGCGGACCGGCCCCATGTCTCGGAGCTTAACAACTTGACGGAGAATCTGAACATCATGGCTTTGAAAATTCAGGACCTCATCGCCGCCAACATTCAAGAGCAGAAGAATCTGCAGAAATCTGAGATGAAGGCCCTGCAGGCTCAGATTACCCCCCATTTCCTCTATAATACCTTTGATACCATCGTTTGGCTGGCGGAGGGGCGTCAATATGAACAGGTCATCGATATCACCCGCGCCTTTTCCAGTTTTTTCCGAATTTCCCTCAACCGGGGAAAGGATTGGACCCGGGTGAGGGAGGAGTTTGAACATATAGAAAGCTACCTGACCATCCAGAAGATAAGGTATCGGGACATTTTAGATTACCGAATCGAATACGAACCGGAAATGGCGGAGGAGCCGGTGCTAAAGCTGCTGCTCCAGCCCCTGGTGGAAAACGCCCTGTATCACGGTATCAAAAATAAGCGTGGAAAAGGATTGATTTTAGTACGGGGCTGGAAGGATAACGGATTTCTCTGTTTTTCCGTGGAAGACAACGGCATCGGAATGCCGCCGGATCAGAAAGAACACATCTGCCGTCAGATAGACGACTGCAGCAATCCTGACGAGCTTAGCGACGTGTACGGTTTGTACAACGTCAGCAAGAGGCTGGAACTGTACTACAATCGAAATACCAAGCTGGAAATTCACAGCGATTATAAAATAGGCACGATCATCTCTTTCAGGGTACCGGAGGTTCTTGTCCATGTATAAGGTTTTTTTGGTGGATGATGAAATTGTTGTTCGGGAAGGAATCCGTAACAGCATCCAGTGGGATGAAACCGAATACACCCTGGCCGGCGAAGCCCCCGACGGAGAGATGGCCCTCTCCATCATGAAGGACATCAAGCCCGATATCCTGGTCACCGATATAAGAATGCCCTTCATGGACGGCCTGGCCCTTTCCCGGGTCATAAAGAAGGTGCTTCCCTGGGTTAAAATAATCATCATCTCCGGCCACGACGAGTTTCACTATGCCCGGGAGGCCATATCGATCGGGGTCGAAGAGTTTCTTTTAAAACCCGTATCTTCCCTGGATATGCTGAAATCTCTGGATAAGGTGGCGTCGATCATAAAAAAAGAAAAGGAGGAACTCAGCAGCCTGGAGAACATGAGACAGCAGGTTCGTACCGCCGAGGATATCATCAGGGAAAAATGGCTCTGGGATCTGGTGACCGGCGCCGTGGCCAGTGAAGATGCCATCGGAAAGGCCAGAACCTTACAGATCGACCTAATTGCTCCCGGTTATCTCGTTGGAATGGCTAAAATTAGCTGCCCCGCCTCGTCTTTTTCGGAACCGCTTACGGCAAAGATGAAGACCGCTTCTTTGTTGCAGAAACAGCAGGACATCATCGGGTTCTGGCACGACCAGCAAACCTTCATTTTTCTGATAAAAAAACTCGCTCAGGAAGCCCTGGAAGAAACAGCCTATTCTTTCGGTCAAGCCGTTAAATACGAGATCGAGAGAAGCAGCACCTGCCGGATAGCCGTGGGCATAGGTTCCCCGGTCGAACGGCTGGGCTGCCTTAACCGTTCTTTTTCCGATGCCCAAAAGGCGCTAAATTATCTAGTGAGGAACGGACAGGATAAAATTTTAGGCGTCAAAGACCTTCAAGAGTACGATGGATTGGATCTTCTTCGGCTGGAGGGGGATTCCCTGGTGGAACGTTTGAAATACGCCGAAACTTCCGATATCGATGGAATCATCAACTACTATCTGGAGGCCCTGGGGGATAAGCCCATCGGTGATTCCTTAATCAGCTACTATGTGATCGGCGACGTCATCGTCGCCGCTTCGAAGCTGATAGATGAACTGGGAGGAGATATAAGCCAGGTGATTCCCTCCTTATCTCAACGGGCCCGGCTTGAAGAGATTCTTTCTTCCCGGGAGGTTTTTATCCGGGAGCTTACCGGTATCCTCCAAGAGGTTATCGACTATCGAAATTCCCGAACCTGCGGAAAGTACCAGACCTTAATCGGCAAGGCAAAGCGGTTCATAAACAGGCATTACGCCGACCCGGACATCTCCCTTCATTCCGTGGCCGAAGCGGTCAGTGTCAGCCCTAACCATTTCAGTACGGTGTTTTCTCAGGAAACCGGGGAGACCTTCATCGAATACCTCACCTCCGTCAGGCTTTCCCGCTCGCAGTACCTGCTGAAGCATACCAACTTGAAAAGCGCCGATATCGCCTATGAAGCGGGATTCAATGATCCGCATTACTTCAGCTTCATTTTTAAGAAAAACCTGGGAATCTCTCCCCGGGAATTCCGATCCGCCCTGCCGGCGCTGAAAGAATCGTAAAGAACCGGCGGTGTCCCTCAGCGGCGGATCCTCTGACTTTACAAACCCCGCCGGCTCCGAAGGCTTGCCCAGGTAAACATTTTTTGCAAGAATGCCCTTATCCCCCGAGAGGGGGGGGGAATTTAAGAGGAATTTAATCTTGCCGGTGTATCAGTCTACCTGAGGAAATATAAAACTATGGAACAAGAAACAATTTTGGTGGTGGAGGACAGTGACAGGCTCAGGCGGTTTATTATTTCGGCATTGAAGAAGGAGGGCTACCGGGTCTTTGAGGCCCCTGACTGTCCTGCTGCCTATAAGGTCCTGAGAGAGGAGTACCTGGATCTGGTTTTGCTCGATCTGAGACTGGGAGAGCAGGACGGTCTGGAAATCCTGAGGACCATCCGCCGGCAGGATGAAGATATGCCGGTGATCATCGTCTCTTCCCTGGATGACCGGGAGATCAAGGTCGGGGGGTTCGAATTAGGCTGTGACGACTACATCACCAAGCCTTTTTACGTGGATGAACTCATGAGCCGGGTAAGGCGCCTGCTCAAACGAAGCCGGTTTCGTCCCGCCGATGGCCCGAAGGTTCTTGAGACCGTGGTGAGCGGTCCCTTTGTTCTGGAACTCCATTCTCTATCGGTCACCAAGGACGGTGTCCCCCTGGTGATGCGAAAAAAATTATACGATCTTTTCCATTACTTTGTCCGCCATGAGGACGAGATCCTCTCTCCCGAGGTTCTCTTCCGCCGAGCCTGGGATGTCCGGGAAAGGATGAATGAAAACAGCCTCTATGTCCACATCCGTCATCTTAGATCGTTGATTGAGGACGATCCCGGGAATCCCGGGTATATCACCACCATAAGAAATTTGGGGTACCGCTACTCGTCAAAGGGGAAGGTGGATGTTAAATGAGACCAGCCCCCCCGGGGATGTGTTTCGGGTTACCCCGCCGCCGTGGGCTTCCAAAAGCCGGTGAGCCTTCTCGACGGCGGCTCCGGGGACGATGCCGGCTGCCCCGGAGAGCCGTATTTCGCTCTTTTGGCCGGTAGACACTATTACCGTAACCAGCCCCTTGGAGGGGACTGTTTCAACCAGGGTCAGGAGGAGCATGATCAGGGCTGTCCGAAAAAACGGCTCGGGAAAGACAATGGATTTTTCGGGGCCGTCATACCGCGCATGGATGGTCACCTGTTTTCCTTCGGCCTTGGGGCTTAGAAACAGGAGGGTGTTCTGCACGCATTGATGGATCAGGAAGGATTCATGCACTTCCGCATGAAGACTGTCCCGGAGCCTTTCCAATCTCTCGGCCAAAACCTGCGCTTCCACCCCCCAGGGATCCGGCAAAGAGCGTTTCGCCCCTAGGTTTCCGAATTCACTAAGCCAGGTTTGGGCCATATCCAGGTTTTCTTCCAGGGCAATGATCTGCCCCTCCTGTCTCCGGCCGGGTTCCGGCGCTGTTGTCTTCTTCCCGGCCGGGGAGGACGGGCGTTTCATCAAAAAAAACCATACCCCCCCCAAGGCTAAGAGGGTGAGCCCTCTCCGGATAAGGGAACCAGATAGAACCCCCCGGGCCCCGGGTTCCTCCAAGGGAGGCATCCGGAGAATCAGCAGGTATCCTTCGGGGTCAGGCAAAAAAAGCCCCCAAATCAGCGGTTCCGAGGGGTCTTGGGGGAAGAAGATCTGTCCCTGAGCCTGATTCTGAGTCCGTATGAGCCTCTCGGCCCTGGATTGGGTTAGGGTGCCCCGGGGCAGATTCGGCATGATAATTTCACCATCGGCCTGGGGAAGATTTCCCGGCACCAGCACCGGCCGGTAGTCCCGGGGCCATTCCCGCCGCAACCGGCGGATAACCTCCCGGGCTTCCGTTTCTCCGGTCCCGGCTATCTGGGCTGCCAGGGTGGTCCCCAGGAGCGACAACTCACCGGCGGGCAGGTTCTTGGAAGCATCTTCCGGAACCGCTAAAAGAAGGATCCCTAGGGAGAGGAGCAGGGGGGGAATGAACCTGAACGGCCGCTTCGGAAGGAAGGGGAGGGGTTTCACGGCATGCCTTCATTTTCTACACCCAGGGGGAGGGTTAAAACAAAACAGGCTCCCTTCCCCCCCGGCAGGTATCCAAGCCCCCCTCCGCTCATCCGTGCCAGCTCCCGGGCTACGTAGAGCCCCAGACCCGTGGAGGACTCGCCTCCCGTGGGCCGGGGGGAGAGTTTGATAAAACGATCGAACAACAAGGGTCTTTCTTCTTCCGGGATGCCGGGGCCCGAATCTTCCACCTCGATGCGGAGGGGGTCCTGCAGGGTAACCCGGATCTGAATGGTTCCGCCCCGGGGGGTGAACTT
>CAYYNJ010000105.1:0-9201 GCA_964472775.1 uncultured Spirochaetaceae bacterium | reverse complement strand
CCGCCTCGACATCAATGTTGCCGTCGCCGCAGATCGGGCCGGGGCCCTGACAGTCGATGGCGCAGTAGCCGTAAGTGCCGTTAAGGATAGCGCCATCGTCGCAATCCTCATAGCCGGTGTCGATATTGCTGTCGCCGCAACGCGGGCCGGGGCCGGTGCAGATCGAGTTGCAGTGACCGTAGGTGCCGTTGAGTGCCGCGCCGTCGTACACGAAGAGCGGCAGCAGCACGCCCCCGACGACGAGCCCGCCTATGACGAGCGGGTCGCTCCAGCCCTCCCGGCCGCCGCGGGAGATCCCGAACACGAGGCCGGTGAGGCCGATGACGAACGTCACGGTCCCCAGCAGATCGAAGCGGCGTTCCGGCAGGGGGGTGATGGTGTCCACCGGGCCGGGGGTGGTTCGGCAGCCTCCGAGGAGTAATAGAGATAAAAGGAAAAGCCTCCGAAGCCAACTCATGCCATCTCCCGGATATCCGGCGGATTAACCGGAAGGTTCCCTAGTGTATATCGGAGCGCTTCCGCTTATCCTTCAGGTTTCTTCCCCAATGGGTGGCCAAAAGGAGAATACCCAGGAATACCAGCAAAAGAGGCCACCAAAGGATGACAAACTCCCGAAAGCTCATCTGAATCAAATCCAGGCTGAAGGGAAGGAAAATTCCCGCCATGAAGATAAAGGTCACCGCAGGGATGATAAAAACGGGGCGGTTGAATCGTCTCTTCCTCATCCCGTAGGGGATGAGGGTAACCCCCGCCATGAATAGAAAGATAGGCCAGATCCGTTCCACATTGATGAATGAAAACCATCCGTTCAAGAGACCCAGGACACCGCCCTGTACCGCCAGCATTCCCATAAAAAGCAAGGCTTCGCTGGCATCCAGAAAAAAGACCCGCCAGATGAAATATCCTCCCAAAAAAATCAGCACCGGAGGCCACAGGGCGTGAACCAGGGGGATTTGGAAGGCTGTAAAGGAGAGGGCCACCAGCCCCAGAACCACGAGAACAACTCCGAACAAGACATTACGATTCAGCGGTAATTGATTTTTCATGATACACTCGCACAGGCTCTGTCGGCCCCGTAAAGGATGGGCGGTAAAAAAGTTCCCTCTCCGCCGTTATTATAGAGTTTACCAAAAACAGGACAAGAGAGCAAGCTTAGGCGGCCGGACTAAATAGGCGGAAAAAAGAGGCGCCCGGGATTTGCATTCCCCCCGGCCTAGGATACAATGGGGTCATCATGGCACAGACACTCTACTGGTACGACCTTGAAACCTTCGGCCGTCACCCCGGCTGGGACAGGATGGCCCAATTTGCGGGAATCCGAACCGATGAGAATTTCACCCCCCTGGAGGAGCCGCTGCTGCTCTACTGCCGGATCCCCAAGGATTACCTGCCCGATCCCCGCTCCTGCCTGATCACGGGCATCACCCCCCAGGAAACCCTTGAGAAGGGGTTAACCGAATACGAGTTCATCCAGAAAATTCACCGGGAGTTCTCCCGGCCCGGAACCTGCGTAACGGGATACAACTCCATCAAATTCGATGATGAGTTCATCCGGTACGGGTTTTACCGAAACTTTTTTGACCCCTACCGGCGGGAGTACGCCAACGGAAACAGCCGGTGGGATCTGCTCAGCCTGGTTCGGGCGGCCCACGACCTCCGCCCCGAGGGGCTTAACTGGCCCCGCAGCGCCGAGGGCAAACCATCTTTCCGGCTGGAAGAACTCACCGCCGCCAACGGGATCGGCCACGCCGACGCCCACGACGACCTGGCGGACGTGCGGGCCACAATTGCCCTGGCCCGCAAACTCTATCAAGCCCAGCCGAAACTTTTCCGGTACGCCTACAAGAACCGCCGGAAGGAAGAGATCAAAGGCCTCATCGACCTTTATGAAAAAAAGCCCTTCCTTCATACCAGCGCCCTCTTTACGGGAGAAAAGGGATGCACCACCCTATCGGTTCCCCTGGCGGTGGATCCGGTGAACCGCAACTGCATCCTCTCCTTCGACCTAAGAACCAGCCCCGAAGATCTTCTTAACCTCCCCGTGGAAGAAGTGCGGCGGCGTATCTTTACCCCCCAGGCCCAGCTCGCTCCCCGGGAACACAGGGTGCCGCTCTACGGGCTTCATGTGAATAAATCGCCCTTCCTTGCTCCCGTGGAAACCATGGATGACACCGCCGCCGAAAGGCTCGGCTTAGACAGGGCTCTCTGCCTGGAACATGCCCGGATGCTCAAGGAAGCACCGGGTATTACCCAGAAGGTTCTTAAGATCTTCGAGAATCCCGAACCCGCTGGCCCCAAGGATCCGGACCTGCAGATCTACAGCGGCGGCTTTTTCCGGGACGAAGACCGGGAGGGGTTTGAAAAGATCCACCATACCCCCCCGGAAAAGCTGGCATGGATCCGGCATAACTTCGAAGACAGCCGTATTCCCGAGATGCTTTGGCGTTTTCGGGGGCGGAACTTCCCCGAAACCCTATCCGATCAGGAACGCAAACGGTGGAAGAGTTTCTGTGCGGGCCGGCTCCTCTTCCCGCCCCTGGAAGAGGCCCTGGACATGGGGAAATTCGAAAAGATCATCGATGCCCTGGGCAGCAGCAAAGACCTTCCTCCCCGGGATAAGGTGCTGCTGAAGGAACTGGATACCTATAAATCTCAATTGAAAAAGGAAATATTAGACTATCATGAATAGAAAATGGATCCCAAGGGCGGCCTTCACAGCCCTTCTGGTCATTCTTCTTGCGGGCTGTGTCTCTTTGGGGGATACCGCCGTTTCTCCGGCGGTACCGGCCGAGTGGGTCAAAGCCGGGGAAATCACCCTGGACCGGCGTTTCTATAACCTCTTTTTTCGCCCCCCCGGGGGAATGAGGAAAGAACTTCTCACCGCCGCCGCCCGGGAGGAAGCCCGCCGCATTTACGGCCCCGAGGCCCGGATCGAGATCATCGGTCTCTCCGGTAAATGGCATCCCCTCTCCCTTCTCATGGCCTTAGACCTGGCGGGGTTTGTGGAAGACGCCCGGCTGACCGCCTCGGTATTTCTCCCGGAGCCCTTACCGCCGCCACCGGAACCCGAGAAAGAGCCTATCCGGTACCGTTACGAAGTCATTCCCGACGCCGAGTACCACTCTTCCCGGGAATACACCGAGGCGGTGTTCCGGACCCGGGAAATGCTGGAGGCCGAAATCGAAGCGGCCCTGAAAGAGGGTCTCATCACTCCCGATGATGCCCGGGAACAACGGGAAGATCTCCCCGCCGGAGGGGCCCTCCGGGTCTCCCTGGGCCGAACCGAAATCGATAATGCCATTTCCAAATGGTTCACCTTCACCTTAAAGGGGGAGAACCGTCAAATCTTCTCACGCCGGGGCCGGGAAGACATTCCCTACGTACCCGGAGGGGATAAACTCTGGTGGAATGAAATATACCTTCCCCTGGAGGAAGAGCTGACGCCCCCCTATGAACTGGAAGTCCGGGACCGTTTTCAAAATAAGGTCTACCGTTTTACCGTGGTGCGGCAGGCGGTTCCGTAAAACCGGCGGCTGATGAGGGGCGGTACGGCCGGGGTGACCAAAAAAAACCGAGCCCCCGCCCTTCTTTTCCAAAATCCTTCTTTCCCGGTAAGATTTATCCGCTTGGATGAAAACAGTTATTGACTTCTCGCCAAAAATCTTTATATTGGTAAAGCATTTTCCGCAGACAACGGAACCTTCATGCTAACAATGTCTGCTTATATCTTTTATGCAAAGTGGCTGTGGCTTACAGCGGTTTTGAAGGTATAAGTAAACAGAAGGCATGAAACGGGACGGGTCTCTCTTCATCCCTGCTTATCTTCCTGCCTCCAAAACCGCTGTACCCTGGGCCCTTGTATTTTCCCTCAGCCCCGAGATGGATTTAGGAGAAACGTATAGATGAGAGGATGGGTATTATACCGCCGTCACGAAACCGAGCTGCGGCCGGAAATGTATGAAATAAACCGCCTGATTGAAGAGGCGTTAAAACAGAAGATTGAACTTCGGGTTCTCAAGCCGGAACAGATCGACCTGATTGTCACCCAGGAGGACCGCAACAGCATCCTGGTGGACGGACAAACCGAGCCCCTTCCCGACTTTGTCCTCCCCCGGATGGGCGCGGGCACCACCTATTTTGCCCTGGCGGTGATTCGGCATCTGGAGCGGCTGGGGGTCCCCTGCTTTAACTCCGCCTATAACATCGACATCGTCAAGGACAAGCTCTACTCCCAACAGATCCTGGCGGAGGGAAACTTTCCCGTACCCAAAACCATGCTGGTAAAGTTCCCCCTGGATCTTGATTTGATAGAACGAAGAATCGGGTTTCCCATCGTCATAAAAACCCTCTCCGGTTCCCAGGGCAAGGGGGTCTTCCTGGCAGAAAACAGCCGCACCTTCTATGACCTGGCCCACATGATCGAAGTGACCAACCCCAAGGCCAACATGATCCTTCAGGAGTTCATCAAAGACAGCTACGGGCGGGATCTGCGGGTCTTTACCCTGGGGGGAAGAGCCATCGCCTGTATGGAACGGGCTTCTTCGGTGGGAGACTTCAAGGCCAACTACTCCGCCGGCGGCACGGTGAAAGAATATCCCTTGACTCCGGAAATTGAGTGGCTTGCCTCGGAAGCCTCCCGGGTTCTGGGTCTGGAGGTGGCGGGGGTGGACCTGCTCTTCGACGTCAGCCACTTCAAGATTTGCGAGGTAAACTCGTCTCCGGGATTTCAGGGATTGGAAGAAGCCACGGGCATCAATATTCCCCGGGAGATCTTCCACTACCTCAAGATAAGGCTCGGCATGTTTCCCAAGGGGGGATCTCCGGAAGTGACGGAAGAGAAGAAGAGCGACAAAAAAACCGACATCTCGTAACGATTGTTAAAACCTCCTCCATGGCCTATACTGATACCATCGAGGAGTATTATGAATTTTCTACATTATCAGATAAAAGCAGATCCTTCAAAAATCGTTCGGGTCACAATCAACGGGGATGCCACGATAAAGCTCATGGATCCCCTGAATTTTTCCAAATACAAGCTGGGAAAAGAGCATACCTTCCAGGGCGGCGCCTACCCTCCCTCCTCGGTAGAATTCCGGGTTTCCCACCGGGAAGAATGGCACGTGGTTATCGACCTGGGCGGCCGGAGCGGTGAAATCAAAGCCTCCGTAAAACTGATAGACTGTTAGCCATGAGAAAACCCATGGACCCCAAAACACTCCCCGTATATCAGGAAAAAAGCCGCATCCTGGCGGCCCTGGAGAGTCACCAGGTTATCGTGGTGGAAAGCCCCACCGGGTCAGGAAAAACCACCCAGCTTCCCCTGATCCTTCATGAAGCCGGCTACGGCATTCAAGGGGTCATCGGTGTGACCCAGCCCCGGCGCATCGCCGCGGTTTCGGTCTGCGATTACATCGCCCAGCAGTTGGGCAGTCCCGTCCCGGGGCTGGTGGGATACAAGATGCGGTTCGATGACCTGACCCTGCCGGAAACCCGCATGAAAATCATGACCGACGGCATCCTCCTGCAGGAGATTAAAAACGACACCCTTCTTTCCAAATACAGCGTCATCATCGTCGACGAAGCCCACGAAAGAAGCCTGAACATAGACTTTATCCTGGGACTCCTTAAAGGCGTCCTGGAAGAACGGCCCGATTTTCGGGTGATCATATCCTCTGCCACCATCAATCCCGAAATTTTCTCCGAATATTTCAACGGTTGTCCCATCGTCCATATCGAAACATCGGTCTACCCTGTTACGGTGATCCACGACCCGCCCCTTCCCGAAGGGGGCGCCGAAGCGATGGTGGCTAAAATCGGCGACATCGTCCAGCGTAACGCCAAGGGCAAGAAAAACCAGGACATCCTCATCTTCCTCTCGGGCGAGAAAGATATCAAGGATACCATCAGCCTCCTGAGCCGCCAGGAAGGGAACAAAAAACTCATGATCATTCCCCTCTACGGCCGGCTGAGCAAGGAAGAACAGGAACAGGTTTTCATTCCCACCCCGGCGGGGAAAACCAAGGTGGTGGTGGCCACCAATATCGCCGAAACGTCGGTAACCATCGACGGTATCACCGTGGTGATCGATTCGGGGTTAGCCAAACTGAGCTATTACAACCCCCGGACCTTTACCTCCAGCCTGATAGAATCGCCCATCAGCCGGGCCTCCTGCAACCAGCGTAAGGGCCGGGCGGGCCGGACCCAGCCGGGAACCTGCTACCGCCTCTACGGTAAAAAGGACTTCGACGACAGGCCCCTTTTTACCACCGAAGAAATCTACCGCACCGACCTCTCCGAGGTGGTTCTGCGGATGGCCGAGATCGGCATCAAAGACTACGAAAGTTTCGATTTTATCTCTTCCCCGGGCCGCCAGGGCATCCACGGGGCCGTGGAAACCCTCCACCTGCTCGGCGCCTTGAACCCCCAGGGGCTCCTGTCGGATACGGGTAAAATGATGGCCCGTTTCCCCCTGCTGCCCCGCCACTCCCGGATGATAGTGGAGGCGATTCTGCAGTATCCCCAGGTTCTTGAAGAAACCATCATCGCCACCTCTTTCCTCACCACCCACAACCCCTTTCTGCTGCCCCAGGGAGAGGAAATGGAGGCCCGGCGGGCCCATCACAGCTTCCAGGATCCCCTGGGTGATTTTGTATCCTATCTAAAAATTTACCGCCAGTTTCTCAAGGCGAAAAAGAAAGAGGAATTCTGTACCCGCTTTTATCTGGATGTTAAGATTATGACCGAGATTGTGAATATCAAAACCCAGTTGGAAGAAATCGTAGGAGAAATGGGGATTCCCATCAGCTCCGGCGGAGAAATGGAAGATTACCTCTGTGCGGTCTCCCGGGGTTTGATTCAGTTCGTCTGTGTCCGTACCGGCCGGGGAGAGTTCCGGAGCCTCACGGCGGAAAGGATCTACATCCATCCCGGGTCGGTGATGTTCCGGGAAAACCCCCAGTACATCGTGGCGGGAGAAATCGTCAAAACCAGCCGCACCTTCGCCCGCTCCGTCTCTCCTCTGCAGAAGTCGTGGCTCCAGCGGGTTTCCCCCGAATTAGCCGCCAGCTTCAAGCCCGCTTCCCCGCAGGAGATGCGGGGGGACCGGGGACGGAGGCGGGAAGAAAAAGGAAAGGGCCGGGACACCACCTGGCAGCTCATGATAGGGCGCCACTCCTTTACCCTGGAACCGTACAAGGGAAACAAGAAGCTGGCCCGGCTCCCTTGGGAATCCCTTAAACCGGCCCTGAAGGAACTCCGCCAGGCCGACATGGCCCGGTACAGCAAGCTCCGGGCGGTGGTGATTATCGGCGACCGGGAACTGATGAAGGGAGCCAAGCTGAATGCGGTTCTGAAGGTGATGCAGCAGGTAAACCCCGAGACCGACACCCTCCAGGGTTCTCCCCCGAAAAAGGGGTTCAAGGTGCCGGGGGATCAAAAAATCATCCGGGATCACCTGGATCAGCTGCTTCAGTTAGCCCCCCTGTCCCGGAAAAAACGGGAATCTCAACAGCTGGGCTTTATTTCCCTGGCAGGAAACGGCAGCGGCGACTACTGGTTCCGGGTTTCGAAATCCTACTCGGGCGCCCTGGAGTACAGCTTGGCAGCCCTGGAAGTTCTGGCGGATGAATTGAAGGATGAGAAGGATAATACCATCTGGAAGGGGATCAACAAGGCCTACCGCCGGCTGACTACCCTCCTGGATAGTTTATAGGGTCATTAATTGAGGGGATTAAAAGGGTTGTTGAGACTCTTCCGGGGAGAAAGGGTCAGGAAAGCACCCGGCGCAGGATCTGTTCCGGCACCTCTTCCTGAAACGTGTCGCCCCAACCCCGCTGAAGGATGAACCGGACCGTGCCGGAGCGTTTTTTCTTGTCCTTCTCCATGGCTTCCAGCAGAAGGTCCGGTGAAAAACCTGAGGAGCCGGTACGGAAGCCGTAGGATTCCAGGAGTCTTTCCACCCGGGCGGCGTAGGCCCCGCTGGTCACCCCCATAAGAACCCCGGCCTTTAAAGCCCGGACGATACCCCAGGCCACCCCTTCGCCGTGGGACCAGCCGGTGAAGCCGGAAACCTTCTCTAAGGCATGACCGAAGGTGTGTCCCAAATTCAGGTGCGCCCTTATCCCCTGTTCGGTAAAATCTTCCTCCACCACCCGGGCTTTCACCAGAAGAGAGTCCCGGATCATCCCCGGAAGGATGTCTATATCCCGGGAGAGAATCTTTTCCCGGTCCTGCTCCAGTCTGTCAAGCCACGAAGAAGGTTCTATAAGGGCATGCTTAATCACTTCAGCCATTCCGCTGAGAAACTCCCGGTCCGGTAGGGTATTCAAGACGTCGGGACAGATGATGAGCTCTTCGGCGGGATAAAAAGAACCCGCCATGTTCTTATATCCTTCAAAATCCACCCCCGTCTTGCCTCCCAAGGAGGCATCCACCATGGAAAGAAGGGTGGTGGGTACCAGTCTAACCCCGCACCCCCTCATGTAGATCGAGGCGGCAAAAGCGGTCATATCCCCCACTACCCCGCCGCCGATCCCGTAGAAGACCGAATCCCGGGAGCAGCCGCAAGCCACCGCCGCGGAGAGAATCTTTCGAAGAGAATCAAAGTTTTTCTCTTCTTCCCCGGGAGGCAGAATTAATGCACAAGGATGATCCCCGGGAAAGAGAGGTTTGGTATTGGCATCAAAAATAAAAAGGGCCCCGGCGGGAGCGTCCTGAAGTGACATCCGGGCATGGGTAAAGGAAACAGTGGTTTTTCTTCCGCCCACCAGGACGCTAAAAGGAGGAGGAAGAGGATTTGTCACGGTTCGGTCTTATCAATCATACCGTTGAGAATCCCTTTGATGAAGGGATCCACCACCGAATATATTCTCTTGTTGCCGAGAACTTCCGACTCAACAATCTTTTTCTCCTTGAGAACGGCTAAATGCTGAGAAATGACCGGCTGAGACTGATTCAGGCACTGCCAAAGCTCGGTGACGCAGGAGTCTTCCTTCTCAATGAGACAAAGCATTTTTAATCGAAGAGGATGACCGCAAACCTTAAGCTTTTCCGCAGTAGCCCTGACGAGCTCATCCTTACAACCTTTTTTTTCTTCCATGGGTTATAATTATACAGTTTTATCTTATTTGTTCAACCTATAAAAATATATATTATTATCTCAATAATTGAAAAAAACCTTAAAATTGTTTTATCTCTATATAT
>CAYYNJ010000104.1:5098-9503 GCA_964472775.1 uncultured Spirochaetaceae bacterium | reverse complement strand
GATCCGACGCCGTCATCGACCTGACCCTGTACAAGGATCCTTTTTTTATCGTCAGTGTTAATCTCTATCCCTACAACCCGGGGCACCTGCTCATCTTTCCCCGCCGTCACATCACCGACATCAGAGACCTGAGCGAACAAGAAAGCGCCGCCTTGGCGGTGCTGGAAAAGAAATTCATCCAGGTCCTGGACGACATCTATCATCCCCAGGGATTCAACCTAGGATACAACATGGGGCGGGATGCGGGAGGTTCCATCGACCACCTTCATCTGCATATTATTCCCCGTTACCGGGGCGAAGTGGGGGTGGTGGATATTGTGGCGGGACAAAGGATGTTGGTGGAACCGCCTGACAAGACCGCCCTCCGCATCGCCGAGTATCTTCGGGAAAACCCTCTTGCTTAAAAGAGCCCCTTGAAACAGGGGGCCTAAAGTCATTTTTTAATGTCTTTCCAGTTTAATAATCTGACTCATGAGATTCCAGAATTTACGCAGATGATCTCTCCTGGTTATCAGCAGGGTTTTTAACAACACCGGCCGCCCCTGGATTAGATAATGGGTTCCCAGTTGTATTTTCATCATTTCCGCGGGACTTGTGATCATTTCATCCAACAGTTTAAGAAAACCGCCGATATCCTCTTCCGCCCTCTCCAGGAGCATCTTCACTTCCCTGTCTTTCTGAATTACGATACTCCGATACATTTTTTGCAAGGTGGGGTCGGAAGCTAAAGAGAATCTGAGCCTCTGAAAAAGCTTGCCGTCTTCCGACTCGGGAGAGAGGCCGTAGTCGAATTCTTTAATCCGCTGTTCCGTCTCTTCAAAGGATCCGGAATATTTTTCCAGCCGGTCCCGGGTAAGCCGGTTCTGCGAGAGGATATTTCGATCCAAAAGCTGAACCATATCGTAAAAATACTCCCGGTAGAAATGGTGGACGTAATTGTAGAGCAGATTCACCGACTTGGTATGGATGAAAAACGGCAGCCCCAATTTTTCATAATCGATGGTGGAATAGTCGCGGTAATTCTGCAGGGCAAAGAGCTTTTTCCCTTTGAACAGGGCATCTATCTCCTCTTGAATGAACCGCTGTTGGATTTCAGGATATCTTTCATCGAGTTTGGCCATCAGAAGTTTTTTTAAAAGCAGGTAATAAAATTCTTTAAAATGAAGCTCCGGAACGTTGGGCTGGAGGGAAAAATAAGGATCCCGTTGAAAATACCGCAGCATTTCAATGAGAGGCATATTCCGTTGCAGCCGGATGCTCTTGCGGTAAATATCCTGGATCCAATGAATGTGCTGTTTGAGCCTTTCATCCTTCATCAGCTCCGGTTCCCGCTCCTCCTTTTCTTTTTCCTCCTCATCCCTCCGGGCTTCTTCACTGATCATAAAAAGGAACTCCATCAGGTAAGGGTCAACCTTGAGGGGTTCCTGAATCCGTGCGGCGGTTTCACTGGCCAGGTACAGCTTTTCTAAATATCCCAGAGCCAGCATGGCGGAAGCATTTTTAAAGTAGGGTTTTTGAATTTCCGGCATGGCCACAGGGTTGAAGCGGAATAACTGAAAGAACGAGGCATAGGGGAAAAGAATCATATCCTTGAGAAAGTAAAAAGGAGAAAGCTGATTTTCTGCTTCTAAGATTTCCTGGGCGGGGATGTCTTCTATGTAGAGGGAAAGACGTTTTAAGAGTTCTTCCTTCAAAGACTCCCGGCTGCCTGTTTCGCTGTAGAGGGTGACCAGCTCCTCCATGGTGATAAACTGCTCCAAGGTTTCCTGGGGATTCTCTATCCGCTGATTCATGAGAAAGATAACCACCCGCTCAAAACAGCCTTCTTTAAGCCAAAGGTCCTGAAAATACCGCCGCACCGGAAGAACGGTCTGGTAGATTTCGAACATCACCTGGGCCAGAACGGGAGTGAGATTTCTGGTCTCGAACCCGGTTATTCCCGGCGCTTTTTTATTGATAACATGCTTCAGGGCTTGAACCTGGCGGCTGGCGAAAACCTCTTCGCGTTTTTTCCCGGAGAGACGGCTCAGAAACCAAATAAGAATCTTGTGGAAGAAAGAGAGCTGTTTGAGTTCATCTAACAGGAGCTTGTTTCTCTCCCCTTCGGTATGAGCCTCGGTCACCCGTTCCACATCATTCACCCGGTTACTGGTGATGGACTGTTTTATTTTTAACAGAAGATCTTCCCGTTCTTTCTCCGACAAATCGCCGGAAAGTTCTTCCAAAACTGTTTTTTTCACTAACCCCTGTCCTCACTATCAAGATCGTAGATCAAAATGGCTTTTCCGTGGGCCGGTTCCACATAGCTCTCTGGGGAAACGACTTGATTACTAATTCCAAAACCGGTGCGGTCCCAGACCAGATCATCCAGGGGCCTCCTGAGGCCCTTGGACTTAAGCTGGCAGACTTTGTTTTCCATGGGGAAGAGGGAAACCCTTCTGTTGAGCCTCTCGCCCAGTTCGATCCGTCTATCTACAAGAATAATACCTGCCCGGGCGGTAAACCACTCAGTGGGAGGGTTTTCTTGTTCAAAAAGTATCCTCAGGGCAAAGAGGTGATCAAGGCGGCCGCCTCCGCCTCCCCAGAGAGTGATCTTAAGGAAGCCCCGTTTCTTCAGTTCCTCCAAGGCCAATTCCGTGTCGGTATTATCTTTATGGCGGGAAGCCCTTATAATTTCCGCATTATTAAGGTTTTCAAGAACCGAAGGATCTTTTAATGAATCCATGTCCCCCACCACGAGGGTCGGTGTAACCCCCGCCTGAAGGGCGTAATCCAGACCCCCATCGGCGACGGCCAGGATATCGAAGTCCGGAAGAATTTGATGAAAGAATTGTTTTGAAGGCTTTTCGCCTCCAATTATCAGTAGAGCTTTCAAGAATACCCTCTTTCAAGGCGGAAAAACTTCAAAACCGGAGAATTTCTCTGTTTCACCTTATACTGTCTGTTTACAAAAACATATCACAAAAGAATTTAAAGTACCGGATGTTTTTTCCTAAAGGCAAATTTTTTAACACCGAAAATGATAAAGAAGGACAAGGATGTCCCTAGAGATTTTTCATGGAGGAACATATGATTATTAATCACAACATGAGCGCCCTTTTCGCCCACCGCAGCAACAAATTCAACAACATGAACGTGACAAAAAGGATGGAATCCCTTTCATCGGGAATGAGAATCAACCGTGCAGGCGATGATGCCTCGGGCTTGGCGGTTTCCGAAAAGATGAGGAGTCAGATTCGCGGACTTCAGCAGGCCGAAGAGAATGCGGCCAACGGTATTTCCTTTATCCAGGCCACCGAAGGTTACCTTCAGGAGACCCAGGACATCCTCCAGAGGATGAGGGAGCTGGCGGTGCAGAGCTCAAACGGTATCTACTCTGCTGAAGACAGAATGCAGATTCAAGTTGAGGTTTCCCAGCTTGTGGATGAGGTTAACCGAATTGCCAGCCATGCCCAGTTCAACGGCATGAACCTGCTTACCGGCCGTTTTGCCAGGGAAACCGGGGAAAACTCCGTCACCGGCAGTATGTGGTTTCACATCGGCGCTAACATGGATCAGAGAGAACAGGTCTACATCGGTACCATGACCGCCCAGGGTCTGGGCATTCAGAGTACCACGGGAGTTCCCCATTCTGCTTCCTTTATCTCCATCGAAACCGCCGACAGTGCCAACCGTACCATCGGTGTCCTTGATATGGCATTACGGAAGGTAAACAAACAGAGGGCGGACCTGGGGGCCTACCAGAACCGACTGGAACACAGCATCAAAGGTCTTTCCGTAGGTTCCGAAAACCTCCAGGCCGCGGAATCACGGATTCGTGATGCCGACATGGCCCAGGAGATGGTGGAATATACCAAAGACCAGATTCTTGTCCAGTCTTCCACCGCCATGCTGGCCCAGGCGAATCAGAAACCCCAGACTGTTCTTCAGCTCTTTCAATAAGAAACCTGGAGCCGTGAGGGCCCTTCTTGGGGAAAAGGCCGGAAGTTTTCTTCCGGCCTTTTTTTACGCCCTTCCGGTAAAGTGAATAGCAAGGCCTAAAAGCCTCGGATTGACAACATCATCTTAACCGTGTTTACTACCCTACGTGTTAAGAAAACTGCCCCCTGTTATCAGAGATTTCGGAATACCCTTCGCCCAGGCAGGTTTTCAATGCTTCCTGGTGGGAGGAACCATACGGAACCGTATGATGGGTTTAGACATGACCGACTTCGATTTGGCCACCGATGCCAGACCGGAGGATGTGATGAAACTCTTCAGGAAGGTCATTCCCACGGGAATACAGCACGGTACCGTAACTGTTCTCTATAAAGGAAACTCCTTTGAGGTGACTACCTTCCGGGTTGAATCAACCTATTCCAACCTTCGTCACCCCGACCAGGTTCACTTTACCCCCGACATATAC
>CAYYNJ010000104.1:0-5088 GCA_964472775.1 uncultured Spirochaetaceae bacterium | reverse complement strand
GGGATCGTCGGCGGGTACGACGACGCTCCGACATCTACGGAGACCTTAAGCGGCGTGATTTTACCGTCAATGCCATGGCTTTGAATCTTTCCAGCAATGAACTAATCGACCCCCATGAGGGCCGTCAAGACCTGGAACGAAAAATTATCCGCGCCATCGGAAACCCGGCGGAACGCTTTAACGAAGATGGATTACGGCTGCTGAGGGCGGTTCGCTTTATGAGTCAGCTTGGTTTTGAAATCGAAAAGAACACCGCCCAAGCCATGGCCGACTGCGCCGCCAATATTAAACTTGTCTCCTCCGAACGGGTCCGGGATGAGCTTATCAAAATTCTGCTATCTCCCCGGCCTTCCCGGGGATTTTTTCTCATGGAAGAAACGGGGCTTCTCCCGTTGATACTTCCTGAACTTTCCCGCAGCCGAGGCATCGGCCAAAAGGGACGTCACCTCTTCGACGTTTTTGAGCATTCGGTTTATTCCGTCGACGGCGCCTCAAAACATGCCTTGGAGATACCCTTGGCCGCCCTGCTTCACGATCTAGGCAAGGCCGACACCTATAAGCTCGATGAGCAGGGTTTTCCCACCTTTCACGGCCATGAAAAGAGGTCGGTTGAATTGGCTCATCAAGTTCTGCGGCGGCTCAAGTTTCCTAAAGCCACGGAAGAAAAGGTATGCCATCTCATCGCCCACCATATGTTCAACTATGAATCGACCTGGACCGATGCGGCGGTAAGGCGTTTCTTGAGCCGCGTCGATCCCCGTCATATTCCCGATCTTTTCCATCTACGCAGGGCTGACAGCTACGGCACCAATCGGGAGCCGGGGGATCAGGAACCCCTCATGGCTTTTCAGAAGAGGATTGAAGAAGTGGCCGCCCAGGATGACGCCCTGACCATCAAGGATCTGAAAATAAACGGAAACGTCCTGTTCAGAGAAGCGGGTATTCCTAAGGGACCGGTGATGGGGATTATTCTTGAGTTTCTTCTTGAAGCGGTCTTGGATGACCCAGACATGAATGATCCGGAAAAGCTTTTAACCTTAGCAGTGAACTACTATGAAAACAGGCTCCGTCCGGACGGCGGATAAACAGCTACATTTCTTTTAAATCTATATCTAACTCTTTGAAGGCCATGGCGGCGGCCCGCTGCTCGGCTTCTTTCTTGTTTTTGCCCTTACCGGGCCCGTAGATCTTCCCCCCCACCTTCACCTCCATCCAAAAGGTCTTATCGTGGTCGGGGCCGGTTCTTTTTACTAACTGATATTTAGGATAACTTTTATATTTTTTCTGAATGTATTCTTGCAGAAGGGTCTTGTAGTCTTTTTTATGTTTATTCTCCAGAACCTTATTAATCTCGGGAACAATGTATTTGAGAATAAATGTTTTGGCCGCCTTCATTCCCGAATCAAGAAAGAGGGCGCCGAAAATGGCTTCCATACAGTCGGCAAGGATGGCCTTTTTACTTCGTCCCCCCGAGTATTCTTCCCCTTTTCCGATGAGAATAAAATTATCAACCCTGATGCTTTTAGCGATCTCGGCCAGGCTGTCTTCACTGACCACGAAGCTCTTGACCCGGGCCAGATCTCCCTCGGCCCGGTCGGCCAAGATTCCATAGAGATACTCGCTGACCACCAAACCAAGGACACTGTCGCCTAAAAATTCGAGTTTTTCGTTGTTATCAGTTTTTTGGGCACACTCGTTTGCGTAGGACCTGTGACAAAAGGCCAGGTTCAGAAGATCAATCTTCTTGAACCTGACCCCTGTGTTTTTCTCAAAGAGCTGAAGCTCTTTTTTCCGTTCCCCCGAAAGGGGCGGCGCATCGTGAGTCTTCCCTTTTGGAAGTAGGTTCACAAAATACTATTTAGCCGAACGGATGAAATCTACCGCATCTTTGACCGTCTCAAACTCATTAGCCTTCTCATCGGGGATGGTGATGCCCATTTCCTCTTCGATGGCATAAACAAGCTCATAGGTATCAAGACTGTCGGCGCCAAGATCCTGCCGAAAAGAAGCGTCAAGGGTGATCTTGTCTTCTTCAACTTCAAGCTTTTCAGCAATCAATTTCTTTACCTTCTCAAAAAGTTCGTCCATAGTTAAAAACTCCTTCTAAGCCATATCTTCCAGGTCCAGGACCTGTTTTCCCTTGTAGAATCCGCACTTGGGGCAAACTCTATGGGGAAGAACACTGTTGCCACAGTTGGCGCACTCGGTAAGAGTACCAACTCTCAACTTGGAATTGATCGCTTTCCGTCGTCTCGTTCTGGCTTTCGAAGCTTTATTTTTAGGTACTGCCATTGTTCAACCTCTCATAACTCTAATAGTCCCATGAAGATACCGTAATGCCCTACTCTTGTCAAGCACCATGGATCTTCTCCATAAGAGCCGTGTAAACAACCTCCGGCACCATCCCTTTAACTGCTCCGTCGTAACTGGCGATCTCCTTTACCACAGAAGACCTAACCACCAGAAAGCGCGGGTCCGTAGGCATAAAGACAACTTCCAGAAGGGGTTCAAGCTGTTTATAGATCATGGCTAATTCAAACTCATAGCCAAAATCAGAAACCGCCCTGACCCCCCTGAGAAGAACATCAATTCCTTCCCGCCGAACGTAATCAACGATCAACCGATCCCAACTGGATACCTTTACGTTTTCCATATCCTTGGTCATTTCCTCTAAAAGGGCTATTCGCCGTTTAGTAGGAAAAAACGAGCCTTTTTCGCTGTTTACAGCCACCACAATATGAAGCTCGTCGTAAAGTCTCGCCGCCCTTTCAATCAAGTTAAGGTGCCCATTAGTGGGCGGATCGAAAGATCCAGGAAAGATCGCTTTAATCATGCCTTGTAAGTTAGACCAATCAACATCGGTAAGTCAATGGTTTTTATTCCTATTCTTCGGCCGCTGGCCGATTTTTTAACTCTTTTTTTATAAGAAAATGCTTTTGACAAAGTAATTTTGAAAATGTAGAATAGAAATATCATGAGGAATTTAACCGGCTTCATTTCAGCAACGTTCCTGATCCTACTACTAACCATGGGTTGTGCTACCACAGAACCTCTTCCCGAACCGGTTCCGCCGGTAGAAGAAACAGAACCGGCCCCCGAGCCGACTCCTCCCGAACCCGAGCAAGAGGAAGAGTTTGTTTTGACCGATGAGATCTTTAAAGAAACCTTCGTAGACATCGAGGGCCTCATCGGGGATTTAAACACCATAATTCGGTCTGAAGATTTTGAAACCTGGAAAACCTACCTCACCGAGGAGTATATTGATACTTACAGTGATCAGGAAAAACTGTTTGAACTGAGTCAATTACCTCTGCTCAAACAATCGGGAATTCGGCTTCGATCTCTGCAGGATTATTTTTACTACGTGGTAGTGCCCAGTAGATCCCAAGCCAGGTTAGACGACCTGGTATTCGAAGATGCCTATCACCTGAAGGCCTACATGATCATAAATGATAAACGTCAGATTTTATATTTTTTAGAAAAAAGAGATGATGCTTGGAAAATAGGTATCTAAGGAGTTGTTGATGAAAAGAAGTATAGGCTATATAGCTGTTCTTCTGGTTGTGAGCTGCGGTTTTCTTTTCGCTCAGTCGAATGAAGAAGGAACCATCGAGGAATTCTACCTTCAGAGCCTTGAAATGCAGATAATCAGAGAACAGGCCGTTCAAATTGACCGCGACATGAAACTTCTAGCGTTGAGCAATATTGAACAGCTTCTCGAAGAAGGGGGCGTGGCCAACGGAGACCGGGAGGTAAATTACGTCCTGAATTACCTGGCCAACGAAGGGGTGGGTCACCAGGTCAGGGAAAACAACCGGCTCGTCAACGACTACCCGATTGTCAGGAAAGAAGCCTGTGCCCTTCTGGGTAAACTGGGCGGCGAATCCGCCAAGAACACCCTGATCGACATTCTCGGCCAGGACGCCGAGCCCATGGTACTCTCTGAGGCGGTTTATCAGCTCGGAGTTATCGGGTTAAATGAAAATAACGAGGCTTCCCGGGCCATATCCGCCGCGGTGACCCGCCAAAATGCGGTCAACCCCAGCGATAACTTCGCCTACGCCAGTCTGCTTGCCTTTCAGAAACTGGCGGCGGCCAATTCGGGTCTTCAGGATCCCGATGCTCTGCGGGCCATCATCAGTATCGCCCAGGGGCCTTACATCTGGGAAGTCAGGGTAAAAGCCAACGAGGTTTTAAGCGAACTGCGGAAATTTTAACCCCTTGTGCTGTTCATAAAAAAAGGCTGTTTGGTTACGGGTGGTACCGACCAAACAGCCTTTTTTTTCGTTCTGCCCCGGGGGCTACCGCTTTAGTTTTTTGCTGATTTCCCTTCTCCAGGGAATTCCGCCTTCGATCTGCTCAAAGGGAATTCTTTTACGCACCGTGAAGCCGCTGCTGTTTCCACCCTTGAATTTAACAATCCCGAACTCTCCCTTTCCCAGATACACCACCTTTTCACGATTCTGGATTTCTTCGGTCTGGGCAATCTGCCTTAAAACACAGTCAAAGTGAGCGGGGGTTTTTTCTGAAGTTATGGAAATGGCGGTTAAGATATCTTTTATATCCTGTTCACATAAGGGACAGGTGTAGACAGGAGAAGAAGCCGCCACCGAAGGTTCGGGAGGGGCGGTTTTCTTATAGCGGTTCCTGTTCCGCCTTCTACGGTTGTTCTTTTTTTTGGCGGAACCCCCGTCGCCTCTATCGCCCGGGGAATTATTGTTCTGCCCCTTCCCCTGGGGCTCTCTCTTCTCTTCCGGCATCCTATCCCTCTTTATCGCTGACAATCTCTTTGGTCAAGGTATAAGCAATACTGGAAATGGCAGTGCTTAAGTACCTTTCATCGTTAATCTTCTCTTTCAGTTCTGCCAACCTCTTAGGGTCGGATTCTTTGGCTATTCGGATCATAACTTCCCTGTCTCCGTAAAAGCGTTTGGTATATGTTCGAAGTGCGGGCCATCGGGATTATAAAAGATCACATCGAATCTGACGTCGCAATCTTCCCGCTCCTTCTGCCCCTCTAGAAAACATTTTGCCAACATGACCATGCGGGACCTTTTTCTATGGTCCAACACATACTCCAGATCACTG
>CAYYNJ010000103.1:9209-9529 GCA_964472775.1 uncultured Spirochaetaceae bacterium | reverse complement strand
ATTTGAAACTGGTTCCAGAGGTAGGGGAGGGGGTGACCACCGGGGATCTCGATAGGATAGCCCGGGAACTGATCGCCGCCCGGGGCGGCCGTCCTGCCTTTCTGGGGTACGATGGATATCCTGGCGCCCTCTGTACCAGTGTTAATCATCAGGTGATCCATGGAATTCCCGGTAATTATCTATTAAAAACCGGTGACATCATCAGCCTCGATTTAGGAATAGAGTTAAACGGATTTTACAGCGATCAAGCCATGACCCTTCCCGTGGGTACCGTTTCAGCGGATGCCGAAAAGCTGATGAGGGTTACCTCGGAGTGTCTT
>CAYYNJ010000103.1:0-9199 GCA_964472775.1 uncultured Spirochaetaceae bacterium | reverse complement strand
GGGGAATCGAGGCAGCCCGGGAAGGAAACAGGGTCAAGGACATTTCCCGGGCGGTGTATTCCCATGCCGCGGCGAACCGGTTCGGCGTTGTCCGGGAGTTTTGCGGCCACGGGGTGGGGCTGGCGGTACATGAAGAACCGCAGATCCCCAACTATGTGGGGCCTGGCGCCAATCCCCGGTTAAAAAACGGCATGGTGGTGGCCATCGAACCGATGATTAATCTCGGCGGTGATGAGGTCCATGTTTTAGATGACGGATGGACCGTGGAAACCGCCGATAAATCTCTTTCTGCCCATTTCGAACATACCGTGGTTATTCTCAAAGGAAATACCGAAATTCTTACCCTTCCCGACTGATTTTTTGTAACTTATATACGAAAAAATGTTTTTTTTAGTAAAACAGTCTTAGGGAGGCACACATGTTTAACAAGCTCTTTTCATCAAAGCGCTTTTTTCTTGTTAATCTGGTTTTAGCAGGGATTGTTTTGGGATTCGGCCTGGCTCTTCTCAGTTTTTCCTGTTCCACCAATACCCCGCCCCGCACCGCCTATGCTCAAGATCAGGGGGGCAGCGGTTCCGCCATGATGGATCTTCAAGGCATGCAGAACAGTTTCCGTTCCGTTTCTGCCGAGGTCTTGCCGGTGGTGGTGGAGATTACCGTCACCGAAATAACCCGCCAGCAGGTTCCCACCCAGAGGGGTTGGCCTTTTGATTTCTTCTTTCCCGAACAGGCTCAGCCGGAAGGGGAAGAACCCCAGGAAAGGGAGTTCCGCAGTCAGGGCTTGGGCTCCGGCGTGATAGTACGTAAAAACGATTCGACCTACTACGTTCTTACCAACAACCACGTGGTGGGTGAAGCCGATGAAATCAACGTTATTCTCTATGACGGCCGCGAGTTTCCCGCCAGTCTGGTGGGAACCGATCCGCGGAAAGATTTAGCCCTGGTTGAATTTGAGTCCAGGGATGATCTGCCCTTGGCCGTCCTGGGTGATTCCAATGATCTTTTTGTGGGCGACTGGGTTTTAGCCGTGGGTAACCCCCTGGGTTACGTTTCCACCGTTACCGCCGGTATCGTCAGTGCCCTGGGCAGGGATGGCCCCCAGGACAACATCAGTGACTTCATCCAGACCGATGCCGCCATCAATCAGGGTAACTCGGGAGGAGCCTTGGTTAACCTAAAGGGAGAAGTCATAGGCATTAACACTTGGATTGCCACCCCCAGCGGCAGCAGCGCGGGCCTGGGTTTCGCCATTCCGATCAACAACGCAAAGAAGGCCATCGAAGATTTTATCAACAAAGGCGAAATCGAATACGGGTGGCTGGGTGTCAGCATCAGCGATGTCTCTAAGCCGGTGGCCCAGGATCTTCAAGTGGAAGGTGTCAAGGGAGCCATGATCCAGAATGTATATACCGGTTCGCCCGCCGATAAGAGCGGGCTTCTTCCCGGAGATTTTGTCACCGCCATCGACGGTGAACCCATCGATAACTACCTGGATTTGACCCGCACCGTCGGTGATCTTCTTCCCAACGAAACCTATCGGTTTGAGATTATCCGTTACGGAGAGAAAACCTCTCTGGATGTTTCCATCGGACTGAGAGAGGATGCTGAATCCATCGCCGCCAGCTACATGGATCTCTGGCCGGGGGTATCCATAGCGCCGCTCAGTCCGGAGATTCGTAAAGAATTAGAAATTGACGACGGTGTACAAGGGCTGCTGCTTCTGGTTAGCGAAAAAAGCAAGGCCCAGTTGGCGGGACTTAAGAGTTACGATATTGTTACATCCATCAACGGTCAAAAGGTCGAGACGGCCTTGGATTTTTACCGGGAGTTAAATAGCAACGGAGGCCGAACCACCTTTTCTCTCCTCAGGGAAGGAACGGTGGAACTGGAAATCGGCATACGGCGATAATTCTATCCTATCGTTAAAGCGGGAGCCAAGCTCCCGCTTTTTTTCATTTCCATTCTGGCCCGTTAGAGAAGATTTTTTTTTAGCCGCTGTACCAGTGGCCGCTGATGGTGTAAACTTTGGAAATCATGATCCGAGGAGACCTGTGAACCATGAGCAAAGAATTTCTCACCTATGAAACAGTCAGGAACAACGCCTTAAAAATGGCTCATCAAATCCGTCTTGACGGTTTCATTCCCGATGTGATCTACGTATCGCTCCGGGGGGGTGCCTACATTGGTAATGTAATCAGCGAATATTTTAAAATTATATCCCAGTCCTCCAGACCGGTGCTCTACGCCGCCGTGGTGGCTCGTTCTTATCAGGGAATCAAAAATCAAACCGAAGTACGCATAGACGGCTGGACCTACAGCCCCGAGTTTCTCCGGCAGGGCGATAAGATTCTTTTGGTGGATGACATCTTTGACTCCGGCCGTACCTTGAATTATTTGGCCAAGGTTATCATCGATCGGGGCATCCCCCGGGAAGACCTGAAAATAGCGGTTCACGATTTTAAGTATTTCCATAATAAACCCGAAAGGCTGCCCCTGCAGCCCGATTACTATTGCCGCCGCCATGATATCCGTTCCGCCGAAGACGACATCTGGATTCATTATTTGAGCCATGAACTGGTGGGACTCACCCCTGAGGAAAGAGAAGCCCAGTATCTTTCAAAAGATGCGGGACTGGCGGCTCCTTTTTCAATTTTCAAGAAAGAGTAAACCATGAAATCTAAAAAAAACATCCTTTTTTGGGCACTGATTCTCTTGGTATTTCCCGTTTGGGGGCAGGATGGCGAGGCGGTCATTAATCCTGCACCGGGGGAGTACAGGGACGATCTTTTAGTTTCATTTACCGCCGGGGACGGGTATACCATTCTATACGGTTTTGATTCCCCATCCACCCCTAGTATTCCCTATTCCACCCCCCTTATGCTGTCGGCCTTGCCCGGTGAGAGCCGGGAATACCGTATTAGTGCGGCCCTATGGAAAGAGGGGGTCTTGGAAAAGACTCTTACTTATCGTTACCTGATTGATAAGTCGCCGCCGCCCCCTCCTAAACTTAGTTATCCCTCCGGGGGGTACGAGGACTCACTGGAGCTTTTCTTTACCGACACCGACGAGGCCCGGATTGTCTACAGCATGGCCGGAGACCGGAACCTGCCTCAGACGGTGTGGAGAGGAGAGCCCCTCTCCCTGCCGGGAGGAACGGATACACAGATATATCATATTTCTAGTTACTCGGTGGACAGCGCCGGAAATAAAAGCCCGGTGATTAATAACCGGTATGAGATCCGTTCAAACTCCCGGGTGGAGCCGAACCTCAGGGTCTTAAGCCCCCGGTCCGGCGAATACGGCAACCGCCAGCTGCTCTATCTTGACGGCGAAGGCTTTCGGTGGATTCGCTACACCCTCAACGGCGGAGACCCAGCCCTCACCGGGCAGGATTATCATTCGCCCCTGCTCATCGACCGTACCGGCACCGTACGGCTCCGAGTGGCAGGGATGTCTCAGGAAGGGGGAAAGATCATCTCCACCGAAGTGACCTTTCAGGTGACTGATCAGCCCCCCCCCGCAGGAATACCCGAAAGCGGCCTTCATCCCACCGGTGTCACCCTGAGGGGGAATTCGCCTCAGGCTCTTTTCTGCCTGGAAGACCGAATACCGGCGGATCCCGATCTTCCTTTTCTCGGTGAGATCGAGGTTCAGGCTTTACCCCGGGGGCTGCGGACCGTCCCTCTGAACATTTCCCAATCCGGTACAATCTTCCGCTATTTTTACATCCTGGATAACCGGGTGCCCGCCGACCCGCTCATCCAGATTCAGGATCCTCTCCCTTTATCAGGCAGTACCCGTATCACCATCCGCGGTTCCTCCTTCTCTCGAATCAATTATACCTTGGACGGTACGGCTCCTGATGCCGATTCATTTGTCAGTAACGGTCCCTTTACCCTTAATCTACCAGAAGATGTCTCGGCAGGGAGCCTCATCATCAAGGCCAGGGCCTACGGCCAGAATGGGAAAACAAGCTCCGAGGTTTCCCGACTTATAACCTTTAAAAAAGAAAGGCCCGACCCACCGCAGGTGACGGTAACTCAAAACCGTACCGGCGACCCCGCTTTGCTGAGCTACCCGGCCGCCCCGGGGCTGCGGGTGGTTTACGAAATTTCCGACACCTCCGGCACTATACGGGTTCCCGGCCATACTTCTCCGGTCCTTCCCAATAATTCGGTTTTGCGCGTACCCGAGGGAATGGAAAAGAGATTTTACCTGGCCTTTGCCTCCTTGGATACGGCAGGCAATGTCTCAGAACCGACCCAAGTCCGAGAAATTCTCCTGAACCGGCGGAATACCATGGCTCCTCGGATTAGCTATACCGACGGCTTGTGCCGTATCACCGGACCAAGTCCGCTGTTTTACAACCTGGAATTGTTTTCTCCCGCAGAGAAGACCGAGGAAACCGGTCCGGTGCTCTACTCACAACCTTTTGCTCTCTCGGGCAAAGAAGGGGCTGATGTTTTGTATAGAGTAACCGCTTGGTCAGAGAGCGAGGAAGGATTGAGAAGCCCCCCTTCGTCACTGGATGTGAAGCGCAGCCTCAGAATCCCCCAGCCCCCGAATATTCTTGGACTCACCGATGGTGAAGAATATCTTACAGGGGAATTCATTTGTCATGTATCACCGGATCATCCGGATGATTTAGTTTTTTACACCTACTCCAGCGGCGATATCCCTCCTCCTCCGGTGAGTCTGGAGGCTCCCAAATCAGAGGGAACCATTGAAATATCAGGAAAAGAAGGGGAGAAGACTCTCATTAACCTGAGTGTGAGGAGTTACAACCGGGAAAATAATCAATTTTCCGTCCCTGTAAATTATCAATTTACCCTGAACCAATCCCAGCCGCTGATACCGGTGATTGAAGGATACCGTCAAGGGGCGCTTTACAATCGTTCGGTGACCCTATCGGCACCGGAAGGGTACGGACACACCGTTTTTATCAGCCACACCTCCGATGGAACCACCCCCGGCGATCCTTTTGGGCCCCAGGGAACATGGCTGAACAAGAAAATTACCTTCACCGTGGGAGAGGGAAAGGCAGAAAGAATCCTCTTTCTCATCGGAGTGGAAGACAGCGCCGGTCATCGGGTTGTTGATGAGGAAGTACGCTGGTTTGGGATTGATCGGTCCATCCCGGGCCTGCCTCTTCTTTCCGGAGTCCCCGAAGAAATAACCTGGGATTCCGAAGTGACTATTTCCGGACCCCGTACGAGTGCCGGGGGGGCCCTGCACTACGAAATGACTCTGGACGGGACTCTTCCGCCGGAAATAAACGCCGATTCACCGGTTTTTTCATCTACAGGGCTTTCTATTCCAGGAATAGAAGGTGAAAAAACAAATGTGGTCTTACGCTACCGGTTTAGAAATAACGCCGGAACCTGGAGTGACGAAGAAGGGATCAAAAACTTCATGATCGACCGGCGTCCCCTAGGGGTCGTACCAGCTCCGGATTTATCGGTCTTGGAGAATCTCCAGCAACTCATGATAACCTGGGATATTCCCGCCAATAGGTCCCTCTATTTCCGGTTTCCTTACTTGAATCAGAATTTCCAACTTTTTAACGAGCCGGTTACGCTTCCCTTTGTCTTGGAATCGCAAAGCATGCTTTTAGAAGCATACCTTGTTAACGACCGGGGCAGGGTAGGAGAAACATCCCGTTTCAATATCACCGTACCGGGAATTGAAGGATCGGTTTTTATTAAAGGGGTTCCCGATCCTCCTCTGGCAAACACCCTGGTCAGGCTTTATAAAGGGAATAATGAAGATTTTCTACGGTATGAAGTCGGTGTTAACGGCGATCCTGTACCGGAAGTAAACCGCTTTTCTCCGATTTTTCCCAAGAATTTGGATTTAGCCGGAGCCCCTGGGGAAATTCTCAATTATGTCATCAAGGTGAAAAGATTTGCCGACGCCGATGCGGAAGGAAGCCAAGGCGAACAAATTATCGAGTTCAGTATCGATAACAGCATTCCCGTTCCGCCCCGGGTGGTGGGAGTAGCCTCCCGTGAACATTATCAGGATGACCTGTCCATCTCTTTCGAATCCGCCGGTAAGGTTTTCTACGCCCTCCAAAAAGGGAGCCGAGAGGATAACCCCGGTTTTCCCCGGTTTAACCTCTACGAAAATCCCCTGGCCATAACCTCCCCGGAGGGAACCTTCAGTACCTATCGGCTCTACGCCTATTCCATGAACGAAGCGGGAAACCAGAGTGAAATAAAGGAATGGGAGTTTTATATCGACCGTGAAATCATCTATCTTTCTTCCGAGGGAAGTGACCGGAACGACGGTACCAGAACAAAACCTTTCAGGACCTTGGAAAAAGCCCTGGATTATTCCCGGGAAACCGGTAGAAAGTCGATTTATCTCGGTACCGGGGAATACCTTCTCTCTCGTTCTCTCACCATCGATTCTGATCTGAAAATTGAGGGCGGCTTTGATGCTTCCGGCTGGATCAAGATCCAAGGCCTCGCTTCCATCATAAAAAGAAGTGCCGATTTTGCGGCGCCGGATCCCATGTTATCCCTGCAGGGACCGGTGCAATTGAAGGATCTGCATATTATTTCAGACGGATCTTCCCAAGGTCCTGTGATCAGGGGAGAATCCCCGGGGATTGTTCTGGATAATCTTGATCTAACCCTTGCCAGGAACGGCGGCTCCTCGGCCCTTCAAGTCGTTCAAGGCGATGTTTTATTAAGAGACAGCCGAATCCTAGGACTCTCTTTCGCCGGTTCAAGCCTCATATCGGTAGACCGGGGGGGGCTGCTCGCTCAGGGAAGCCGTTTAGTAAGAAACGGGGAAAACGGCGACGGTGCGGTTATTTCTCTCAACCAGGCCAAGCTGAAACTTTCCCATACCCAGGTGGGTATCCAGCGGGGAAGGTCTCTCCGGGGAATTCAGGGCCGCGATTCGGAAGTGTTAATTGATAATGACAGCCGTATCGATGCAGGATCGGGAACCATGGAATCCGCCGCCCTTTCCTTGACAGATTCGGCGGTGAAATTGGTGGATGTTGAGATTTCCAGTGATTCAGAATCAAGACTCAACCGCGGCATCATTATGCGGGGAGGACAACTGCTGCTGCAGGATTCTG
This sequence comes from uncultured Spirochaetaceae bacterium, assembly GCA_964472775.1. Classification (GTDB taxonomy): domain Bacteria; phylum Spirochaetota; class Spirochaetia; order UBA9216; family UBA9216; genus CAYYNJ01. The sequence continues at coordinate 2,106 of CAYYNJ010000103.1, read as the reverse complement.
AAATCAGACTCGCTGGAAGCCTCGGTGTCGTCTTGGTGCAAACCAGCGGTACCGATTATCTTGTCCTGGGAAACAGGCTCTCCGCCGGGGGCAGCCAGGAATACTCTTACCTTCTTCGGATGGCCGATAGTGACGGCCGGGTGGTGAACAATATGTTGAGGCAAGAGTCGAGCCGAGATTCAACGGCCCTTCTCTTTACGGGGGGCAAGGCAAGGATAATCAACAACAGTCTCATCACCTCCGCCGGTGTTCTGCGCAGCGAAGGCATAAGGGCCACGGGCGATTTAGAACTCACCAACAATATTATCCTTCAGGAAGGACCTTCCGCAGGAACGGCCTTGGTGTTCCAAGGGCAGGAATTACTCATGACCGCCAATTGTTTTAGTTCCTGGCCCATCCTTCTTGAGGAAAATGAAAAAACCTACCGTACAGTGGGTGAACTAAACCTATCCGACGGAGATTCTTCCGGCGGATACCGCCACGGCAACATCTTTGAAGAGGCATCTGAAACCTTTCAGAATCTTGATGCCCCCTTCCCCCGGCTGTCTCCCGAGTCGGATTGCATCAACGCCGGAATAACTGTTCTGGATGTGAAGGAAGCCGCCGTGGATATTTTAAAAAATAGACGCCCCAATCCGGTGGTGGGGAACAGACCCCTCTACGATGTGGGAGCCGAAGAGTATACACCCTAGAAAGGCTCTAAGGTATGAAAAGCGGCCCCCGGGGGGGGCCGCTTTTTTAAATTCCGCTTTGTGACAGAAGGCCGTTATTCTTGGTTCCAGACAAGTTCGTCTCCATCCTCCCGGAGCGACCATAATCCAGAACCGTTGGTTAGGGCGAAAAGAATATCATCACCGGTGCCTAGGCCATCGGAAAAGGTGAATAGAGATCTCACCGCTCCCTGACTCAAGCCCAGGGTAAGGTAGTTATTCAAACTGGTGCTGACTTCAGGTTTGATAAAATCGGTAGAACCTGTTTCCATCTCGAAGTATCCCTCAGCACTTCCCAGGGTCACCACAGAAACCCCGGCGGCGGTGTGGGTAAAATCTTGAAAGTCAAAGGCTTCCATACCGATCTCATTGTAGGGTTTCCAGACCAAATCGGTATCGTAAAACCAAACCGATCCATCGTCGGCGGAAAGTAGAAAGGCGTTTTTGAGGGATGAGTAATGAATTCCCCGGAAAAGCTTGTCGTTACCCAACTGCGCAAGGCTGGCGTGGGCATCGGCGACCACCGATAAAGCCGGTTCGGTTCCCCCCAAAAGAAGGTCTCCATACACGAGAAAAACATCAGAACCGTCGGCGGCCGCGTCGAGTCTAGGGGCGGCGCTCCCGACGGCAGCGGTAATGGGGCTCACATTGGTGCCGTCAAAGGCTATTAAGCTGTAGGTGCGGCTGCCGTCGCTCTCAAGGATGTAGCTGCTGAGGTAAAGATAACTACCCGCTGCGGCGCCGTCTTCAAGCCTGAGCTGGTCTATGCTATCCGCCACAACCGGAACCCACACCTGGGAACCGGTGTCCCAACGATAAAGCTTTGACCCCGAATCGGCCAGAGAGGCGTTCTTGTCGTAGAAGAGCCCGTAGAGATTGCCTCCCAGTACAAAGACATGGTAACTCATATACTGGTCTCCCAGGTGGAGGCTGCTGCTCCAGTTTCCCTGGAGGGAACGGTCTGCCGATGCGGTGGAGTGGTAAATTTTCCCTGCGGCCAGGACAAAATCATCGGTTGTGTCGGCGTCCATGTCAAAAACAACCATACTTCCGGCGGTCATATCGTTGCTTAGATTTTTATCATCGATCAGCCGTTCCTGCTCAACGCTGAAGAGCAGCCCTGCAGGCTGCTCTGCGCAGGAAAAAATCAGCAGTGAGAGAGAAAAAAGAACGAGGCCGGATAAAATATTAATTCTCATAGTTATAATCCTTTAGAAATGGTAGAGCACCGAGAGGCTGATTTCCAGGTAATTCCCGAAACGGCTTTGATCTTTCAGTTCCTCTTTGAAGTGAATCTCCGGGTTCCACCAGTAGATGGTATTGAGTCCCAGGGACCACTCGGGGTTGAAATTCCAGAAGACCGAAGCGCCGGGTTTTAAGATGGGGGTAAATTGGA
>CAYYNJ010000102.1:8443-9649 GCA_964472775.1 uncultured Spirochaetaceae bacterium | reverse complement strand
TCCCAGGGTTTGGGCGTTCAGGGTTTCGATTGGAAGATTCCGGGCTTTTTGTTTCCCCCGCAGCGTGGGGAGCCGGGGGAAGTTGATCTCCTTCACCACCGTAACTAAGGCTGGCAGGGGCAGCTCAAGCAGCTCCTCCCCTTCTTCGATGAGCCGTTCCACCCTCATCATCCCTTGCTCAGGGACAGCGTCGATAAAGCGGACAAAGGTGGCCAGGGGAAGAGCCAGGGCGGCGGCCAGGTTCGGCCCCACCTGCCCGGTGTCCCCCTCGGTGGCACTCTCCCACGCACTAATCAAATCGTAATCTTCCAGGTGATTTAACCCGCAGGCCAGGATATGGGCGGTGGCCCAGGTATCGGAACCGGCAAATTTCCGGTCCGAAATCAGCCAAGCCTGGTCGCACCCCATGGCAACCGCCTCTTTCAAGGCCTTTTCCGCCGAAGCCGGCCCCATGGAAATCACCGCCACCGAACCGCCGTGTTTTTCTTTCAGCCGGAGGGCCTCTTCGAGGGCGTAGAGATCCAGGGGATTAATGATGCTTTCATTTCCGTCCCGGATGATGGTGCCGGTTTCCGGATCCATCTTCACGTTTCCCGTTTCCGGCACCTGTTTTATAGGTACAACGATCCTCATTCATCCTCCCCCTGAATCCGGTCGAGGGCATCCACCACCGGCGAGGTGGTCGAATCGCCCCCGGCGGCCCTCAGCCGATCCCTGCCTAGAAGAGACAAAAACAGCTCTTCACACGCCTTTTCGTAGGGAAGGTTTGTCAGGTGGGCGATGATCCGGCTTCCCCGGTCGATCAGTTTCTTGTTGGTGGGATCGAGCTGGACCATCCAATTCCCCCGTATCCGGCCCATGATTCCCATGGAGGCGGTGCTGACGGTATTAAAAACCAGCTTCACCGCCAGATGGTGCCACAACAGAACGGGACTCTCCGGCAGGGTGAGAGAGACAGAGAAAACCTTGTTTCCTTCCCTGGCGGCCCCTCGGGTTTCACCTCCCCCGATCAGGAGCAGATCCGATGCCCTTTTTTCACCCCCCGGTGCGCTTCCCACCTCCACATCCAGGAGCCAGAAGGGGCTCTTTTCGGTGCGGCTGGGGTCCTCTTCTTTTCCGATTAAATACCTGCCGATTTCCCGTCCTCCCAGGGAGGGAGGACTTTCTATCAGTTTATCCGGTGCCCCCAGGGCCCGGTAATCCTCT
>CAYYNJ010000102.1:0-8433 GCA_964472775.1 uncultured Spirochaetaceae bacterium | reverse complement strand
CGGAGCATATCAAACCAGGCATTTTCACTCGATCGGGCCGGATCCTTGGCGTAGGCCCAGGATACGGGAGATGCGGCATCATCACCGGCCCGAAATGGAGGCAGCATGAAGGTGGGAGACCTTTCGGTGGTATCGCTGAAGATATCCAGCAGAAACCGGGAAGCCTGGTAGGTAACCCGGCCGCCCTGCCTGTAAATCTGGCTTTCCTTCACCGCCATCTCCGCCAAGACGGCCCGGTTTTCCTCCGCGTCCAATTCCTGAATCAAAGAGGTCAGCCGGTCCGCCTGAGTCAAGCGGTCGGCCGTGGTAAAGACCTTCCCGGACCGGGACAGAAAAACTTCTTCCATGGCCGAACCGATGACATGCATTTCCAAAGTTGTGGCTTGCATCCGGGTGGAACCCGACAGGGCCATGGGCCCGGAAAAAAGATCAATCACCGTAACCGCCGGATTCTCGATGACCGCCCGGGATCGAAGGATGTTTTTTTTAAGCAGAGTGGTGGGGTTGTTATAGATAAAAAAGACTTCGCAGCCCCGCTCCAGGGCTTCTTCCACGGTGCCGATGACCGAGGAGGTTTCCCCCCCTTCCGAAACCGCCACAAGCACATCCCCTTTGGAAAGATTCTGATCCGCCACCTGGCGCCGTCCGAACCGGGAATAGTCTTCAAAATTTTCCACCGCCCGGATCAAGGCCCTGTCGCCTCCGGTCATGAGGCTGCAGACGAGATTGGCCTTGATGAGGTTTTCCTCTTGGGTGTGGGGATTCCGGGCGGCTTCACCGGGGGGAACCTCCGCCCGCTCTTCCCAATACTGGCGCCACATCACTTCCAGCATCATGGCCAGCCTTCCGGTGCTGCCGCATCCGGAAAAACAGAGGCGGCGCTCCTCGGTAAGGACCCTGTCCAGGGCCTTCACCAGACGATTATAGGGTTCGCTTAAAAAAATCCGCCGGGCCACGGGAGGAAGATCGCCATCTACCTTGAAAAGAAGCGAAATTCCCTCTTCCGGCTTTTCCTGAACCAGACTGCTAAAATTTCTGGTATAAGGATGGGCCTGTTCGGTGGGGAGGTAACCAAGCTGAAACTGCTTCTGATCCCGGACAAAAGAGGCGGCCTCGGTTTTTGCCTTCTCCTGGATTTCTTTATCACGGGTATACTCAAAGTACTCTGATGTCTTTTTCACTGTTTCCTCGTTCGTTTGCATTTTATTTTCTGCCTCACTTTACAGCCCCTGCGGTCATGCCCTTGATAAAATAGGAGGACATGAACAAATACAGGATCAACATGGGAAGGATGGCCAGGGAAAGTCCCGTGAACAAAAGGCTCCAGTTGGTGCTGTGCTGGCCAAAGAAGGTGCTCAAACCTACCGGTAAGGTTTTTAATTTGTTGGACTGTAGGAAAACCAGGGGAAAGAAAAAGTCGTTCCAGATGGGGACAGCATTATAGATGGTCACCAGGGCAATCGCCGGGGTGGTCATGGGCATCACCACCCGCCGGTAAATCTGGAAGTCGTTACATCCGTCGATCCGGGCGGCGTACTCCAGCTCAAACGGAATGGCCTTCATAAAACCGGAAAGGATAAAGACCGTAGAGGGCAGTCCCATGGCCATGAAGATAAGCATCACCGACATGTGGGTGTCGGTCAGGTTAAGCTTCTTAATAATAAGAAACAGGGGGATGATGGCGGCCTTAAGGGGAAGCATAATCCCGCTCAAAAAGAGCATGTAAACCAAGATATTGCCCCGGAACTTGTACCGGGAAACCCCGTAGGCCCCCATGGACCCAAATAGAATGACAAAGGCCATGGAAACGGCGGTGACGATAAAACTGTTGAGAAAGTACCGGTCGAACCCTTTATCCACCCAGACAATACGGAAATTTTTAAAATCCAGTTCACCGGGAAGGGCAAAGGGGGCGGTAAGAATCTCTCTGTTGGTTTTAAAAGAAGAAATGACCATGTTAAACAAGGGGTAAATAATCAAAATAACGTAAAAAACCATGACTGCCAGCATCAGGGCGATGAATATTTTTTTAAGCGGTGATGCGCCCCGGAAACGAAAATCGGTGATCACAGCTGGACCTCCTTGCTGCGGGTGTAGTGGATGGAAACCAGGGAGACCGCAAAGGTAAGAAAATAGATGATGACGCCGATGGCGGACCCGATGCCAATCTCGGGGCTCCCGGCATCGACGGAACCGAAGGCGGTCCGGTAAAACAGCGTTCCTATGGTATCGGTGGAATAGTTGGGGGCGCCGTCCAGTCCCGTCATGGTATAAACCTGTTCAAAAACATTGAGGCTTCCGATGACGGTGAGTACACTGATGATGGTGATCGCCGGAACTATAAGAGGGAAGATTACCTTCCAGAAGAGTTTCCATTCCCCCGTACCGTCAAGATAGGCCGCTTCCAGGCACTCCTGGGGAACCCCGTCGATGGCGGCAAGAAATACCAGCGAGGGGAATCCCACCCATCTCCAAATATTTACCAGGATCAGGGTAGGAGTGGCAAAAAACTCTTCCCCCAACCAGGCGTGCTTAAACCCTCCCAGGTTTACCAGCTCCAAAAAATTATTAAGGAGACCGCTGGGTTTGAGATACAGGCTCCAGAGAAAACCGACGGCCACGATGGAAAATAATACCGGTATAAAAAAGATCCGCCGAAAGATGCGGTTCCCGGCGATACCGCGGCTGAGCAGGTATCCAAAGAGCAGCCCCAGGGAATTCTGAAGAATCATGGTGGTCAGAAACCACTTCCCGTTGTTTCCCAGGGCGTTGAGGAACCGGACCTGGTAAGGATAACCGGTGAGAAGCCTTTTAAAATTATCTAAACCTACGAATTTTATCGGCAGCAGTTGATTCCATGAGAATAAACTGTTGTACAAGGACATAAACAAGGGAAGAAGAATGAACACACCGACGATGATCAGCCCCGGAGTCACAAATAGGGTGATCCAAGCCCCCTGTCTTAATTGTTTCTGGTTCATGGATAATTCCTTTTGCCTGAAAAATTACCTGTGGAATTATACAGGCGCCTTACGGCGCCTGTGATGAAGTTTCGAAGCCCAGTTCAATAATAACCGATTTTTGAACTGGGCTCTCTTATTTAAATCTTTATTTCTGGAAATGTTGGTAGTAGGAAGCAATTCCATTCTGGATCTGCGTTGCCGCTTCGGTGGGAGTCAAGGTGCCGGCCATAACGCCCTGGGCAGCCGCCTGCCAGAGGGATGAACCGGTGGGCTGTTGATACCTGAATCCAACGAGGAACAGGAAGGGGGTGGCGTTTTTCTGCAGCTCAAGAACCCGTGCGATAAAAGCATCATCACCGGCATCCACACCGGGAACCGATGAAATCATCTTAAGATCCGAGATCATGGCATTGCCGAACTCTTTGGAAGAGAGAAACTTAAGAAACTTTACGGAAGCTTCCTTGTTCTTAGAGTCGGCGTTCATGGCAAAGTTCATGTCCGCGTAAACAGAAACGTAGGCGGGAACCGAAGCGCTGTCGCCCGGAATGGCAAACATGTCAAAATCAAGATCAGGATTCTGGCTCTTGAAGAAACCGGCCTCATAGGACCCGGCAATGATATGGCCGGCGATTTCATTGAAGAAGTCAGCCCGCATATCTTCGTATCCCACGCCCATATACAGGTCCGGCATGTAGGCGGTGAGGGATTTCATTTTTTCGATCATTTTTATGAACCGAGGATCCATGAAGTTGGTTTCCCCTTGGATGACCGCATTATAAAAATCATTGGCGCCGTAAAAAGCGTGTCCCATGCCGCCTAACATGGTTTCCAGGGTCCATCCGTCCTTCGCCCCATTGGCCAAGGGAAGATATCCTGCTTTTTTCATGGCTTCAAAGTTGGCGATCAGTTCGTTCCAGGTTCGGGGAATTTCAAGCCCCAGCTCGTTGTAGACCGACTTATTGTAGTACATGAAAACAGTCTGACTCACCGCGGGACTTCCGTAGATCTTTCCGTCGGTGGGTGAGGTGGCTCCCAGGAGAGCCGTGGCTGAGTAGTTCTTCAATTCGGGAAGCCATTGCTCAAGGGGCTCAAGATAATGGGAATCGGCGAAGGTGGCTAAACCGCCGTAAGCCCTTCCCTGAAAAACATCCGGTCCCGAACCGCCCGACAGCGCCGCAGCCAAGATGGTGTTGTATTCGGTATTCTTATGGGCCGTCTGTACCACCTGGATGTCCGGGTTCTGTGCTTCAAACAAGGCAATTTGTTTGTTGTAGAAATCGGTATCTTCGGGTCTCCATGTCCAAAATTGGAGTACCGTTTCAGGCGCCGCATCAACAGCCGGCCCGCCGGCTTCCTGACCGCCTCCGGCAAAAACCATGGGAAAGGCCATCATCATCAAGAGACATAAAACTAAAATCCTTTTCATTTTTCCTCCGTTTTCAACAGACCATGAGTTTGTTGTTTTTCCTACAAACCAGTGTAGGACCAGTTCTCTCTCTTGTCAACAGAATTGTTTAAATCAGGAAGTAGAAAAAGAAGCCGCCAGGGGAAAATTCAGCGAAGAAAAGAGGGCCTTCATGGCCGCATAGGCCGCCCCGGAAGCCACCGCATTGCTGCCGCCCACGGCCCGGCTGATAATGACGGGGTTATGGGACAACCCCGTCCGGGTGGTATACTTTATGATGGAATCTCCCAGCAGCTCCCCCACCTCCTCCACATCGCCTCCTAATACCACCTCATCGATACCGGAGACGTTGGCCACCAGGGCCAGGGAGCGGCCCAACTCCCGGATAAATCCCTCTCTACTCTCCTGAGAACCCATCCCATGGGGCCGTAATAGATGCGTAATGGTACGTCCGGGAATGAGCTGATTCCTGATAACAAGGCCGATACCGATACCGATATCCTCCACCGCATCACCGGGCCGGAATTCCACCTGGGCTAAAAGCAGTTCCTGCTTTTTCCGCAGTCCCGCCTCTCGCAAAACGCTGGCCTGGGCGTCATTTAACAGGGTAATAGGTACCTTAAGGATCATTTCCAACGGTTCTGCCACGGAAAGGGCCGTATTTATCCGCAAGGCATCGGAAAGTACAATCTTTTTTTCAATGTCGTCCACCACCCCGCTGACCCCCACCCCCATGGTGACCAAACCAGGCCCCTGCTTAAAGGAGGTATCCAGGCTCTGCCGGAACCGGGCGGCCTCCACCGCCAGGGTGTTAATGGCCTGGGGACCGTAATCTTTGATGGGAATATCCCGCTCCCCCAAAAATTGGCCGCTCATGTCCATCGCATTTATCCGGATGTGAGGATAGGTGAGCTCTACCCCCAAGCTGTAGGCATACCCCGGAACAATCCCTAACAAAATGGGCGGCCTTCCGCCCTTGGGACCCGTAGTATCATCGGCGTGCTGCTCAAGGATGCCCAGTTCCACCATACTGTCGATGAGGACCCCCACGGTGGAACGGTCAAGACGAAGTTCCCGGGCCAAATCGGCCCGGCTCCGGTAAGGGTTGAGCCAGAGGGATTCCAGAATCCTGATCATGTTGTCTCTGCGAAGCCTGTTTTTGGTCGGCACAGTTTGTTGTTACTCCTGCAAACAGGCTAACACAAGGAAGCTCGGGAGTCAAAAGAATTGCTTCTCCTACTCAATTCCAATTTTGATGAAGGTGTTAACCGAATAAAACGAAGATTCTCGAGGATAAGCACCTGGGCTCAAGTAAAATCGCCCAGGCACTCATCCTCTACATCTTCGTTTTGCCAAAATATTAAAGACCCTTCATCAAAATTGGATTTGCTTTATAAAACGCCAAAATTTGAACTAATGCTCCTCCTAAAAATGACCCGGATTCCTCCGCAGCAGCTCCCCCCATCCGGTGTCGCCGGTGAACTCGCCGTCCCGCACCGAAACCTTGCCCCGCACCGTCACCAGGCTGGGGCGGCCTTCTATCTTCATCCCTTCAAAGGCGCTGTAGTCCACGTTCATGGTCTGGGCGGCGGCGGTGATGGTGCCCCGGTAATCGGGATCGTAGATCACCAGGTCCGCATCGGCCCCGGGGGCGATGGTTCCCTTCCGGGGAAAAAGGTCAAACCGTTTTGCCGCGGTGGTGCTGAGGAGCTCCACCATCCGGTTCAAAGAAATGCGCCCGGTCTTGACGCCGTAGGTGTAAAGCAGGTTGACCCGGTCTTCGATGGCGGGGATGCCGTTGGGGATCTTGGTGAAATCGTTTTTGCCCATATCCTTCTGGCCGTGAAAATCGAAGGGGGCATGGTCGGTGGCCACCGTATCGATCAGTCCCGCCGATAGGGCATCCCAGAGAGCCTTCTGATTGGCCTTCTCCCTAATCGGGGGAGACATGACGTATTTGGCCCCCTCAAAACCGGGCCGCTCGGCATGGCCCGCATCCAGGATCAGGTACTGGATGAGGGTTTCAATGGATACCTTCACGCCCCGGGCCTTGGCTCGGAGAGCCGCCTCCAGGGCCTGTCGGCTGGAGAGGTGGACGATGTACCCTTCGGCGCCGGTGGTTTCCAGGAAGGAGGTGAAGTGCTGCACCCCCTCGGCCTCCACCCAGGCGGGACGGCTCGGTTCATGAAATTCCGGCCCCGTCTGCCCCGCTTCCACCAACTGTTTCTGCAGCTCCGCTATGAGGGTCTCATTCTCGCAGTGGGCGGTGGTGATGATGCCGTGTTTTTTGGCAAAGCTGAGGGTCTTATAGAGATCATCATCATTGACCCCGAAGAAATCCTTATAGGCCAGGAAGATCTTAAAGGAGGCAATCCCCTCCCCGATGATCTGTTCCAACTGTTTTTCGGTGTTCTCTTTGAAGTAGGGTACCCCCATGTGGAAGGTGTAATCGGAAGCGGAATGGCCCGCCGCCTTGCCCGTCCAGAGTTTAAAGGCCTCCAGCAGGTCGTCGTTCTTGCTGGGCACCAGCATCTCGATGTAGGTGGTGGTTCCTCCCGTCAGGGCGGCCTGGCTGGCGGTTTCGTGGGTATCCTTGGCCTGGGTGCCCATGAAGGGCAGGTAGATATGCACGTGGGGGTCGATGAAACCGGGGAACACGTACTTCCCGGCGGCATCCACCACCTCGGTGTCGGCCGGAACCGAGAGATTCTCCCCTATCCGGGTGATTTTCTGATCCTCCACAAAAATATCCGCCTTGTAGCGGGCATCGGCGGTGATGATTTCTCCGTTTTTAATCAGCAATGACATGACGGGTCCTCCTATTTACTACTTAAAAGGTAATAATTTTTATTTGACTCGTCTAACTTTTTTCGCCATTACTAACTATAAGACATCAATCTTACCCTTGTGGTATGACAAGGAAATCCCCCTTGGTGTCTTGAGAATGAGGTACGGCTCCTCCCCTTCGCCGAAATCAAGGCTACTTCAGCGCATACCCCCACCGGCTGATCCCCCCGAAATCGGTGACGTTGGTGTACCCCGCCCGCTTCAGGATGCCCGCCGCCTGGGCGGAGCGGTTACCGCTGCGGCAGTAGACCACCACGGGAAAATCCTTGGCCACATCGGGCAGCCGGGTGCCGATTTCCCCCACCGGGTTAAGCACCGCTCCGGGGATGTGACCGGTCTGAAACTCTTCCCTGGTCCTCACGTCGATCAAAAGGAATTCCTCGGACCCCGATTCCAGGGCGGCTTTGAGAACCGCAGGATCGGTGTAGTCGGGGCCCGCCGGGGCCGGCTCCCCTTCCCCGGAGGCGCCCAGGGCGGCGGCGGCCAGGAGGAGCAGCACCCCGACGGATAGAAGACTAACCGATGATTTCTTAACAGGTAAATATTTCATAGTGAAAAGATAATATATAAAAGGCTCCCAGACCACCAGAATTGAGCGCCGGTTTCGTCACCGCCGGCCCCCGCCCGGTCTTGGCCGGTCATTCCGGGGGCCCGAACGCTTCCTTCATCCGGCTCTTGCGATGGCTCAGCCTCGGCCCAGGCTGGTTAGGGCCTCCCGGAAATCCCCGAAAACATCTTCTTCTGAAACGATGGAAAGGATTCCGTGGCGTAAAAAGTCTTTTCTCAGCTCCGGCGAAACCCCCGTAAGAATCACCCGCACATGCCTGTCTTTAAACCGGCTCAGGATTGTTTTAAGCCGCTGATACCCCGTGGCGTCGATGAAGGGGACGTACCTCATCCGGATAATCACGGTGGAGGGAGTATCCCGCCCGTGGGTTACCAGATCCTGAAACTCCCCGGCGGCGGCGAAGAAAAGGGGACCGTTCACCTCGTAAACCATCAGATCCGTTGAGGGAGGGGGGACCTCTTTCATGTCCGACAGATCATCTTCATCGTTCCAGTCCTGATTGGCCCTGACACTGGTCTTCTGAATACTCAAGGAGTCCCCCATCCGTTTCATGAAGAGGAAGCTGGAAAGCACCAATCCCACCTCGATGGCGATGATTGGAAAGGAAAGTTCCAGATTTTGAAGCATCAGTCAAATCTTCAATACAGTAT
>CAYYNJ010000101.1:9350-9664 GCA_964472775.1 uncultured Spirochaetaceae bacterium | reverse complement strand
CTGGATAGCTGAGTTCCTTGGCTTGGGCAACCTCGTCCCGGGCGTAGTGACTCATGCCGTTCACAATATTTAAATGGGGGTAGGCCCCGGCGGGGACGATCATTCCCCCGGGACACATGCAGAAGGAGTAGACCGAATGAACCCCGTCGCCCGGCGAGGTAAGCCGGTACTCCGCCGCCTTGACTCCCGGGAGGGCCGGAACCCCCCATTGGGCCCTGTTGATGCTTTCCTGGGGGTGTTCCATCCGGGTGCCCAGGGCGAAATTCTTGGTTCGGAAGGGAACGCCCCGGTCCATAAGCATCGGGAAGGTCTCG
>CAYYNJ010000101.1:334-9340 GCA_964472775.1 uncultured Spirochaetaceae bacterium | reverse complement strand
AATACCCGACGATGAAGACGAAGAGGAGGACGCCGGGGCCAGAAAAACAAGGTCCGCTTCCCGGTATCCTCCGGAGGTTTCCACCCCCCGGACCCGTCCCGATGCGGCGTCGATGCCGGTCATGAGGGTGTCGAAGGCCACCTCGCCCCCGGCGTCGGTGAAAAGCTTCCGCATCCGCCGGGCCATGGCAATGAGGTTGTCGGTGCCTAGGTGGGGGTGGGCCATCCAGGCTATCTCCTCCGGGGCTCCCGCTTCGATGTAGGTGGTGATGATGAAATCCCGCTCCGCCGAGATGTGCTTGGACCGGGAGGTCAACTTGCCGTCGGAGAAGGTTCCCGCCCCGCCCTCGCCGAAGGCGTAGTTGTTCCGCTCCGGAAAAACTCCCGTACGTTCAAACCGGTCTATCTCGCCCTTGCGGACATCCACCTGGCTGCCCCGCTCGATCAAGACGGTGGAGAAACCCGCCCGCTGAAGCACCAGGGCGGCGAAGAAGCCCGCCGGACCGCTGCCTACCACCACCGCCTTCTCTGTCCGGAGACGGCGGGGAATATCGAGTTTCGGTGCCGGGGGCGGCGGATCGCCGCTGATATCGGGGGAAGTGACCCCCACCGTCAAAAGGAAGTGGATGCGACTTTTGTTCCGGGCATCCAGGCTCTTGCTTTCCAGGGTGTACCGGAAATTCCGGGTGGAAACCTGGGCGGCTATTTTCTTTTTCAGCAACTCTTCATCGTAATCCGTGGGCAGTTTTAATGCGACCGATTGATATCCCATGACGCCATGGTACGGAAAAGACCCGGCCCCTAGCAAGAGGCGCCGGCGTTTTTTTCCGAAATCTTCCATCCCCGAAACAACCGATTCAACGGCCGCCCCGGCCCGGTTGAAACGGCCTATCTGCTTGACACGTCCCCGATTTTTCGGGCATTATAGCCCCATCGGGCCTATAGCTCAGTTGGTTAGAGCAACGGACTCATAATCCGTGGGTCCTAGGTTCAAGTCCTAGTGGGCCCATGAAAAGACACTCTTTTGGAGTGTCTTTTTTTTTTGCCTAAACGCTTTTAATGGGATCCATCAAACATAAGTTTTCATATTCTCATAATTAATGCTAAACTATTCCTTGGTAGATCGTATCAAAGGAGTCTCATGTAGTTATGAAGAAGTATGTTTGTTCCATCTGCGGTTATATCTATGATGAAGCATTCGGGTACCCGGAAGGAAATATTTCTCCTGGTACAATCTGGACCGATGTTCCATCCTCTTTTGTCTGTCCACTATGTGGAGCATCAAAGATAGAGTTTAATGAAAAGCAAGAGGAAACCTCTGAAACTTCTGCTTCAACATCAGAAACACTCTCACTGCCGGATGATATCAGCTATACAGCAGCAGAACTGTCTGCTATCTTTTCTAATCTGGCAAAGGGCTCTGAGAAACAATATAAACCCGAAATGGCCGCACTTTATAATGAGTTAGCCTTTTATTACAATCTTAGATCTGACAAAGTCAATAATCCGAATTTTGAGAGCGTAAAAACTCTGCTCCAAAAAGATTTATCATCACATTTTTCAGTGGCCAATGAGGTAGCAGGAAAGAATCATGACAGAGGAGCATTACGCGCATTGAAATGGGCAGAACAGGTTTCAAAGATGATTAATTCCCATCTGAAAAAAGTAGAGTTAGGCACCGCTGATTTCCTTAAAGAGACGAATATCTATGTCTGTGAGATTTGCGGGTTTATCTATGTCGGAGATGAAAAACCAGAGATCTGTCCGGTCTGTAAGGTTCCGAATATGAAGATGACCCAGGTCAGAAGGAGCGCTTGATATGCATGCAGTAAGAAACATCCGTTTATGTACAAAAGATTGCCTCTGTCTTTATGTTTGTCCCACAGGTGCGACCGATACGGAAACAGGACAGATTGATGCAGAAACGTGTATTAGCGGTTGCCGTTTGTGCGTTGATGCCTGTCCTTCCCATGCCATCTCTCTGGTCCCCGAGGAGTTTCCAAAGCAGCAAAGTAAGTCAGATGACGTAAAAAAAGCTTTGAAGATACTATCAGAGAGCAAAACAAAACAGGAAACTCTTGCTTTTTCACTGAAGCAGGCATCCGACGATCCCATGGTTCAACAAATATTCAAGGCTATAGGAATGTCCAATCGTATCATCGCTGAAGACTTACTCAGGGAAGCTGGTTTTATGCTTCCTCAGAGTGATAATGTAAAAGAATTACTCAAAACATTATTAGCGGATAGTAGGGAGAGTGGTTTTCCGAAAGAAACGGTGAAAAAATTAATTGAGCTTTTAAATACAAACAATAGAGAGGAGAAGAATATGTCTAAAACCACTGACAACTTAATGGAAGCTTTTGCAGGAGAAGCCCAGGCAAACAGAAAATATTTAGCATTTGCCAAAAAGGCTGAGCAGGACGGGCATTTAAACGCAGCGAAGCTATTCAGAGCAGCCTCTGATGCCGAGACCATTCATGCATTAAAGCATTTTGAAGTAGCTGGTAAAGTAGGGTCCACCCTTGAAAATTTGAAATCGGGAGTAGAAGGGGAAACCCACGAATACAAAGAAATGTATCCTCCCTTTGTAGAGCAGGCTGAGGCTGAAGGTAACACGGCTGCAGTTAGAACCTTTACTTTTGCAATGAAAGCAGAAGAGGTGCATGCCGGATTGTATCAGGAAGCCATAGATAATCTGGATAACCAGGAAGAGGTTTTCTATTACCTGTGTCCCGTTTGTGGAAATATAGAAAAAGTCGTTCCTGGTAAATGCCCTATCTGCGGTGTTCCCGGGGAGAAATTCATCAAATACTAAATCAATCTTTTAGAGAGTTACCATTGTAAAGCTTACGCTCTTCTATTGATTCTCAATAACCCGCCGCTTGTCTGAAGAAATCAGATGCATGGCATTTGCTTTTGAGAACTTAATACATGATAATGATTACGAACAATCCAATAGTGATTCAGCTTGTTTTTATGATTCTTGTCGTATGTAAATAAACGGAGGCAGAGGTTTATGAAAGAGCAGAGCAGATGTCCGGTAACAGGTATGGTTGGAACTCGCATGGGAGGAAAGGGGACCACGAATAAAGACTGGTGGCCTAATCAGTTGAATTTAAGAATCCTCTATCAGAATCCGGAAAAACTGAATCCTTTGGGTTCTGATTTTGATTACGCAGAGGCATTCAAATCTCTGGATCTGAAAGCGGTTAAAGAAGACCTTTACAAGTTAATGACCGACTCCAAGGAGTGGTGGCCAGCCGATTACGGTCACTACGGACCTCTGTTTATCAGAATGGCCTGGCATAGTGCCGGAACGTACCGTGTTAACGATGGAAGGGGTGGAGGAAACACAGGGAACCAGAGGTTTGCTCCCTTAAACAGCTGGCCTGATAATGTGAACCTTGATAAAGCACGACGTCTGCTCTGGCCTATTAAACAGAAATACGGAAAGAAAATCTCCTGGGCGGATCTGATGATTCTGGCGGGGAATTGTGCTTTGGAGTCCATGGGATTTAAAACTTTCGGTTTTGCCGGGGGACGGGAGGATATCTGGGAGCCTGAAGAGGATGTCTATTGGGGTTCTGAGAAGGAGTGGTTGGCAACAAGCGATAAAAAAGACAGCCGCTACTCAGGAGAGCGGGATCTGGATAATCCCTTGGCAGCGGTACAGATGGGATTAATATATGTGAATCCTGAAGGACCAGACGGAAATCCTGATCCGGTCCTTTCCGGCCGGGATGTTCGGGAAACATTTACCCGGATGGCGATGAATGATTATGAAACCGTCGCCCTTGTGGCTGGAGGGCATACCTTCGGAAAATGTCATGGGGCAGGAGACGCAGTTAATGTGGGCCCCGAACCGGAAGCGGCACCTATGGAAGAGATGGGTCTTGGATGGAAGAGCGGTTTCAAGAGCGGCAAAGGAGGCGATACCATCAGCAGCGGTATTGAAGGTGCCTGGAAACCGAATCCCATTAAATGGGATATGGGATATCTGAAGGTTCTGTTCAAGTATGAATGGGAGCTGGTCAAGAGTCCTGCGGGAGCTAATCAGTGGCTGGCCAAGGATGTGGATGAAGAAGATATGATCGTGGATGCCCACAATCCCAAAAAGAAACACCGCCCCATGATGACTACGGCCGATCTTTCCCTCAGATATGATAAGACTTATGAACCCATCGCCCGTCATTTTCTGGAGAATCCTCAAGAGTTCGCCGATGCTTTTGCCAGGGCATGGTTTAAACTTACCCACCGTGATATGGGGCCGAAATCCCGCTATCTCGGGCCTGAAGTTCCAGAGGAAGATTTAATCTGGCAGGATCCGGTTCCAAAGGCAGATTATGAACTGATTGACAACAGTGATGTTGAGGAACTCAAGAAAAAACTTCTCTCTTCCGGATTATCTGTTTCACAACTGGTTTATACGGCCTGGTCTTCAGCTGCCTCCTTTCGAGGGTCTGATTATCGAGGTGGAGCAAATGGTGCAAGAATCAGACTTGCTCCTCAAAAAGACTGGGAAGTAAATCAGCCTTCACAGCTTAAAACGGTATTGAATAAACTTGAGGGAATTCAAAAAGCGTTCAATGATTCTCATCCGGGAAAGAAGAAGGTTTCACTGGCAGATTTGATTGTTCTGGGAGGCTGTGCGGCTATTGAAAAAGCAGCTTCCGCTGCGGGACACTCTATTTCGGTGCCCTTTTCTCCCGGACGGACAGATGCCTCACAGGAACAGACCGATGTGGACTCCTTTGCCTTTCTGGAGCCGTGCTCAGATGGGTTTCGGAACTATCAGAAAAAGATATACAGCGTATCGGCAGAAGAGTTTCTTATCGACAAGGCTCAGCTTTTAACATTGACTGTTCCAGAATTAACCGTGTTGATTGGTGGTTTGCGTGTATTAGGGGCCAATTACGGAGATTCCAAACGGGGTGTATTTACGGATAAACCGGAAACTCTGACCAATGACTTTTTTATCAATCTTCTTGATATGGGAACACAGTGGAAGCCTGTTGGAAAGGATGGGAATGAGTTCGAGGGGATTGATCGAAAAACAGGTAAGAAAAAATGGTCCGCTTCCCGGGTTGACCTGGTGTTCGGTTCCAATTCTCAATTGCGAGCTCAAGCTGAAGTTTACGGGTGCAGCGACTCAAAAGAAAAATTTCTGATTGATTTTGTGAATGCCTGGAATAAAGTCATGAATTTGGATCAATTTGATTGAACCCGACTTTCCAGAAGTAACAGTTGTTATCGACGATTTTCTTCTTTCTCAGTTTGTTGTGGTTGAGAGTCCTGCTGATTTGTATCCGTAGGGGTGTAACGATTTAGCCGGTGCCTGTTAATACTCTGACGAAAGAGAGGATTAAGGAAAGCTTAATCAATTTAGAAGACTCTCTGAACCTTATTGATCGGCCGACCTCTATGACTTATAATAATTTTCAATGGTGACAACAAACGTCAGGCCTATTCTCCCCCTCTTGATCTCGCTTTTTGTAACCTCCTTCGGGACGGTCGCCGCCGAGGAGGTTATGCTTTTTTCTGCGACGGGGATGATCATCCCCGATAAAATTCGGGTGGGATGCGATAGGGACTACCCCCCTTTAAGCAGCTTGGTCGAAGGAAAACCTTCAGGCTTTGACGTGGAGTTGATGGGGCTTTTGTCAGAGCAATCGGGGGTTCCTTTCATCATTTTGCCGGATTACTGGTCCCAGGTGATAGAAGATTTAAAGACCGGCCGTATCGATGCCGTCTCGGGGATCCTGAAGACCGATCAGAGGGCCCCCTATTTTGACTTTACCCTGCCCTATCTGACGGAAAATTATGCCCTCTTTTCCCACCACGGCTCAAATATCCGCGGTCTGGGCGATTTGCCCGGTAAATCGGCGGCCATACTTCGGAATGATGCGGCGGTTTCCACCTTCTTTATCCCCAACAAGCTGGAAGATAATCTTATTCTTACCGAGTCTTTTACCCAAGCCCTGAAACTGGTGGCAGAAAACCAAACCGACTATACCATCGCCCCCCTCTCCCTCGGCAAAAGCATCTTGAAATCCCTGGGGCTGGAACGACGGATCAAAATCAGCCGGACCCTCTTTCCGGTGGAATACCGGATGGCCGTCACGAGGGGAAACAGGGAACTCCTCTTCCTGCTCAACGAATCTAACGCCCGCTTGCAGAAATCGGGGGAACTGCAGGAACTGATCAGGAAGAAACACATCTCAGTTCCCCATTCGATCTCCACGGTACCCCCGGCCTCTCCTCTGTTGATCGGATCAGGCATCTTATTGGTCCTCATGTTTTTGGGTATTATCCTTGGAAGAAGCCTCCTGCGATATCGCATCGAAAAAGCCGTCAAGGAGGTGACAGCAGCGAAGGAATATTTTGAATCCCTTTTGGAAGAAATACCCCTGCCGCTTTATTGGAGAGATAAAACCTTCCAAATCACCGGAAGTAATAAAAGAATGAGGGCGTTCCTTCATGCGGAGAAAACAGGATCCCAGGACAAAACTCCGGCGCCGGGGGCAGATGAATCGGATTTTTCAGGGTTCTTTGGGGAAATGGAAAGGGCCGACGTTCTGACTTGGAACACCGGTCAGGCTCAGGATCTGAAACTGCAAACCTCCCCCGGGGCCGGATCGATTCACTCCTATCTATACCGAAGCCTTCCCATCGGGGACGCTTCGGGTAATTCCCAGGGGCTTCTGGGGGTTCTCCAAGATACCTCCCAAGTGGAATTACTGGAAAAAAACATCGAGTCTCTTTCGGCGATGCTCGCCCAGAAAAAAGGGCGCCGTCAGCGCCAGTTGCTGGTTGACAGGCCCACCGGTTTATTCAACAGAGATTACCTTCAAAAACAGCTGGAAGAAGAGGCCGCCCATTTCGCCCGTTACCTAAAGCCCTTTTCCGTCATCCTTTTTGAAATCCGCCCCGGGGGCACCAAGGAAGATCACCCTGCCCTCCCAAAACCCGCCGAGAAAGCCCCGGAGATGAAATTGATGGGTGATTTCCTCAAATCGGTGCTGCGAAGCCGAGATCAGGCAGGCAGATGGGACGAAGCCCGGTTTCTCATTATTCTTCCTCAAACCGGAAAGGCCGAAGCGAGGACGGTGACAGAAAAAATCCGCCAAGCCCTGGAGCCTCTAGGGGTCCTTCGATCCGCCCTGGCTGAATTCCACGGCCAAGGGACGGCATCTCTGATGGAAGAAGTTCTTGAGACTTTAAAGACGGCGAACCATGAAACTTCCTGATAAGTTCATTGCGAGGCTGACTTGGCTGTCCCTTACTTCCTGTCTGCTCATTCTTATCCTCTCGGTCTTTAAAGTTCCCACCGGCGCCCCGTCTGATCAGGAGCTTTCTTACACCCTGAGGCTGAGCCGTTCCGACAACCCCCGTTCCGCCTTGGAACTAAAGACCCCGGATGCAACCTTTCACCTCCTAGGGGAAGGGAAAACCACCGTGAAGGAAAGATTCGCCTATCTTTGGATAACAGTCCACAACAAAAGCGACAAAGACAAAGAAATCATGGTGGGCAATATGACCCGCAACTACTTCACCGAATTGCTTCAGTCGGATGACCGGGGGGTTATCACCCTCTTTCAACACGGTGATACGGTGTCGCCGGCGCTCTGGCCGGTGAAACACAACAAACCCCTTTTCCCCGTCCTGGTGCCCCAAAAAACAAAACTGAACTTGATCATGGAAGCCCACGGGCCCCGGGGGATTGTGATAGACCCCGCCCTCCTTTCGGTGGGAGAGGCCCTGGCGGTCACCACCTTCTACCGGAGTCTGGAAGGAAGCCTCTACGGGGCGGGAATGATATTGATACTTCTCCTGGCTGCGGCGGGAATCCTGAGGAAGCAAAGGCTCTGCGGCTCCGCCGCCCTTTTCGGAGCAGCCCTTCTCTTCTTCTCGCTCCGGCAAAGCCGGGTTTTGCTCCTGCTCATCTCCCCCTTCAGCTATCCCGAGTGGCTTTTTCCCCTGTCGATTTATGCCAACAGCGCCGCCTCTGTCTTCTTTGGGTTTACCCTTTTTGAAGGGAAGATGAAGCCTCTTCAAAAGAACATTCTTCTGGGGCTCCTTGCCCTGGGGGGTATCCTGGCGGGGCTGAGCACGGCCTTTTATCCCTATTTAATGGCGGATCTTCTTAACCTGAACGGGTTGGTAATCCTGGCTTTTCTACTCTATACCGGCGGAGATCTGGTTCATCGGGGCCATGAGCAAATCAAGGCGGTGCTGATTGCCTTTATCCCCTGGATCATCATGATGGTTTGGGATATTTTAGTGGGGTACCTGGGATTACGGGATATTATGCTCTTGGAATACCGTCAGCTGTACGGCTTGCTGGCCACCCTGTTCCTGCTTTCCCTGGTGGTTTTCCACTCCCGGGAACAAAGGATTCCCCCTGCGTCGGAACAAGAAGAAAAAGCGTCATCATTCAGGCCTGTTCCCGAGGAAATTTTATTCTCCCTGGAAGAGGAGATCCTTCAAAAGACGGGGCAGCGCTTTCTAATGCCCCTGGACACCATTATTGCCGCATCCCGTCTTTTGAGCCGGGAACTCGCCGAGCCCCTGGTAGCGGGAGTGACCAGCGAAATCATAGGCGAAGCAGAAAACCTTAAGAATAGCCTCTACCGCTCTTTAGAACATCACCGGCGGGAAAAACCGGCCCTTCCCGAAGCGGTAGGGACCATCCAGGCTTTGGAGCCGGACACCCTGCCAGGGGGAAACCTTCCGGGACTCACCGCTCCTGCCCAGGGCCGTATTCTCATGTTTCAAAAGAAGGGGGAAAACAGCCGCAGCTTGAGGCTGATCTTGCGGGCCGAAGGATTCCTGGTGACTTCCCTGGATGATCCTTACGAGGTTCTCTCTTCGTTGGATAAGGAAGAAGCGGATGTCCTGTTGGTGGATCCCGTTTCTTCCGGCGAAGCGGCTTTGTCGTTATGCAGCCTGATCCGGACCACCAAGAATATCCTGCAGCTGAAAGAATCTTCATAGCCTTTAAGCCCTC
>CAYYNJ010000101.1:0-324 GCA_964472775.1 uncultured Spirochaetaceae bacterium | reverse complement strand
ATCCTGCAGCTGCCGATCCTAATGATATCGAATTTCCAGAATCCTCTCTTGATACGAAAGGGCTATGCGGCGGGGGTCAATGACTTTCTGACTCAGCCTTTCGACGCTTCTGAATTGGTCAGCCGGGTTCATTCCCTGGTTAAACTGAAGGAGGTGGTGAAACACAATCAGAATCTGACCCATCTAGAGAAGGAAAAAAACGCCTTCCTCTACTTCCTCACCCACAACATCAATACCCCCCTAACCCTGCTGGTCAACAGGATCAGGGAACTGGAAACTCTCTCGAACCTCGAGTTTCTACCGGACATCGCCGACGATTTAAAC
>CAYYNJ010000100.1:0-9709 GCA_964472775.1 uncultured Spirochaetaceae bacterium | reverse complement strand
GGTGAAGGTGATTCTGGAAACCTGTCTTCTCTCGGATGAAGAAATAATTACCGCCTGCGAACGGAGCGTCAAGGCGGGGGCCCACTTTGTAAAAACCTCCACGGGATTCAATTCCGGAGGAGCCACCGTGGAGCACGTGAGTCTGATGCGCCGTACCGTGGGCCCCCAGGTGGGGGTTAAAGCCTCCGGCGGGGTTAGGAGCTATGAGGATGCGGTTAAGATGATTGAAGCCGGGGCCAACCGGCTGGGAACCAGTTCCGGGCTTGCTATCATCAAGGGCGCCCAGGGTTCTTCCAATTATTAGGAGGCGGAAAGCATGCGTTCAGTTGTTCTGGTGATAGACAGCTTTGGAATCGGGGCCTTGCCCGATGCGGGGGAGTACGGCGATGACGGCGCCAACCCGCACCTGCACATCGCCCAGGCTTTACCGGGGATGAAATGGTAGGCCCTGGGCGATTTGGGTTTGGGAAATGCTTCAGAACTTCTGGGGAATCCCCTGCCCGGATGTGAAGCCCGTAAAAAGCCCCTGGGTTATTTCGGCGTCATGGCGGAGAAGAGTCCTGGAAAAGACACCACCACCGGCCATTGGGAGCTGGCGGGGTTGGAGCTGGCCAAGGCGTTTCACACCTTTCCTCCCGAATATCCCTCCTTTCCTGAAGAGATTCTTATTGCTTTTTCCAAAGAGACGGGAAGGGGTATTTTAGGCAACAAGGCGGCCTCTGGTACCGCCATCATCGAAGAGCTGGGGGAAGAACACCTGAAAACGGGAGCTCTTATCTGCTACACCTCGGCGGATTCGGTATTTCAGATCGCCGCCCATGAGGATGTGGTTCCCCTGGAAAAACTCTACCGGTACTGTGAGATTGCCCGGAAGCTCTGCAACCCTTACATGATCGGCCGGGTCATAGCCCGGCCTTTTGTCGGGACTCCCGGCAACTTTACCCGTACCAAGGGGCGGCGGGATTTCAGCCTGCCTCTGCCGGAAATCGGAATTCTCGAACATCTGCAGAAGCACGGCGTGGTGACCCACGGGGTGGGAAAGATCGGCGATATCTTCAATGAAGAGGGAATTACCCACAGCCATCACGATAAGGGGAATCCCGCCTGCCTGGACCGAACCGAAGATCTTCTGTCCCAGCCATCCCAGGGCAAAGAGTTTCTCTTCGTTAATTTGGTGGACACGGACATGGTTTACGGGCACCGCCGGGATGTTTCGGGTTACGGTCAGGCGGTTGAGGAGGTTTCACGGGGGTTCCCCGATTTGACGGCTAAACTTGAAGAGGGGGATCTTCTTCTTATTACCGCCGACCACGGTTGTGACCCCTCCTTTAAAGGGACCGATCATACCAGAGAGTATGTTCCCCTGCTGGTCTATCAGAAGGGCAAGCCCCCCGCCGCCGGCGCCGAAAGCTTGGGGATCCGGGAGGCCTTTTCCGATGTGGCAGCCACCCTGGCGGAGTTTTTCGGCGTCCCCGCCTATCCGCGGGGCCGCTCATTTCTGGAAAAAATTGGGTAACTAAACCCGTTGTGTGGTATTTTATAATGATAAAAGCGGGATTCCCGAGAGTCATCCCGGGAATCTCTTAAGATTCAGTTGAAAAATTAAGGAGAGACCCCATGAACCGGTCTTGTAAAGTGTTTTCCCTATTTATCCTTGTGTCCCTTTTGCTTCCTCTGATGGTGTTTGCCGGCGGAAATAAAGAGATGCCCCAGATTCCCCCTGTTACTTCCGGTGTTCAGTACCTGTCTCCCAATGGGGATGAGATCCAAGAGGAAGCCACCCTGGATTTCACCGTTACCCTCTATGTGAAGAGCGAATCGGGGTATGTCCCCGAATACGGTCTTCGAATTTTAGATGATGCAGGCGAAACGGTGGTTGAGAAAATCACCAAAGAAGATAAGGACATCGGCTTTTTTGCCTCCCTCTTCCGGGGATATGATGAGTTCACCATGGAAAAATCCATCACCTGGGACGGCCGCGACGACAACGGCCAGGCCGTGCCCGATGGAACCTATACGGTGGAAGTCTGGGTCAAGGATGCCAACGGAAACGAGGATCGGATCAATGTGGATGACTTTGTCATAGACACCGAAGCTCCTAGGGCAGACCTTAAGGTTCCTGAAACCCTCCTGCTTGCTCCTAACGGAGACGGCTATGCCGACACCTTTGTTCTCGGTATTCAGGATGCCTCGGTTGAACCTGAATGGACCCTGGAAATCCGTGATGAATCAGACCGGGTCATTGTGGAAAAGGTCTGGAACGATGAGGCTCCCGCCGGATTTGAATGGGACGGTCTTGACGGTTCCGGGAAACCTGCGGCAGACGGGGTTTATTCCCTGGTTCTCTTCTCTACCGACGTGGGCGGCAACAGTTTTTCCGAAACCGTGGAGGGGGTGATTCTGGACCCCCGGGCCCCCATGATCCGCCACGAGGCGAATCACCTGGCCTTTTCCCCCAACGACGACGGCATCCAGGATGAAGTGATCTTTGAATTTGAATACGATGATCCTCAAGCCAAATCGTGGACCTGGACCCTCTCGCAGGGAGAAAGGACGGTGCGTACCGAAACGGGAACCGGAACGCCTCCGGCCCGGATTAGTGTGGACGGACGGGATGATCAAGGCGGGCTCCTGCCCCAGGGTGATTACCGGTTTCTTTACACCCTTACCTACGAGAACGGCTGGCAGCCCTCGGTTAACGAGACTCTGGTTCTGGATGTAACCCCGCCGACGGTCCGGATTTCCGCTTCCAGTACCATTTTTTCTCCCAACGGCGACGGACAGAATGACCGGACCAACATTTCCTTCAAGTCCAGTGAGGTGGTGACCTGGAAGGGCAGCATCCTGGATATGGACGGTCAGGCGGTGGTGGAAACGGGGAAGGAGCAGACCGTTTCTCTATTACCCTGGGACGGTACCGATAAAGACGGAGCCACCGTGGAAGACGGCGACTATCTCATTTTGGCGGTTTTTACCGACCGGGCCGGAAACATCAGTTATTCCGAACCACTTACCCTCTCCGTGGACACCCGTAGTGTGGGCTTGGCCCTCAAGGCTCCGGCGGGTTTTTCTCCCAACGACGACGGGTTTAATGACACCTATTATATGGAAGTGGAAGCCGATCTCTACGAAGAAGTGGAGCGGTGGACCCTCAAGATTCTGGATCAGGAAGGGCAAACCCTGAGGACCTTCTCAGGAATCGACACCCTGCCTCGCACCCTCTCCTGGGACGGCACCCGGGAAGCCGCCGAAAGTGCCGGTTTGCCCGTTACCGAAGGGGTTTATGCCGCCCGGCTCTTGGTGGAATACCGCAAGGGCGATGTGGTCGGTGCGGCCACCGATCCTTTCTACGCCGACGTCAATCCTCCCCGGATAAACCTTCTGGTCACCACCGATCCTTTTGCCAAAACCGACGAAGGTATTGAGGGCAGTGTTTTTATGTCCCTGCAGGTGGAGAATGAAAGCGTCATCACCGACTGGGTTCTGGATGTCTACGACGACCGGGGGAATATTCTCCGGAGCTACAACGGCGCCGGGGATCCTTCCGGGGATATCTCTTGGAGTTCTCAGGACAACGGTATCGATCTGAATGAAGATATGGATGCTTTTACCCTCGCCCTGAGGGTCACCGATGCGGGGGGCAATGTGTCACGGCTGGAGGAAAAGGTCCCCCTGGATATTCTGGTGGTTCGCCGGGACGGCAAGCTCTACCTCATGGTTCCCAACATCATCTTTGGGGCTTACCAGCACAGCCTCTCTTCGGCGGGCCCGGCCCTGGAATCCCGGAACCGGGACTCCTTGAAGCAGGTCGTGAATATTCACAACCGTTATCCCGAATACCGTCTTGGCCTGGAAGCCCACGCCCTGAACATCTACCGGGGCGGAAACCGCGAAGCGGCGGAGGAGGAAATCCTACTGCCCCTGACGGAACGACGGGCGGAAACGGTGAAATCCGCCCTGATTGAGCTAGGGGTTCCTTCGGCTGACATCAGCAGCAGTGCCTACGGCGGCGAGTTTCCCATCACCGACGTTACCGATCGGGGCACCCGCTGGAAAAACCGGAGAGTCGAGTTTATCATGGTTGAGTAAAAAACCAAAAAATGTCATGATCTTGGGCCGGGAGATTCCTTCTTCCGGCCCATTTTTATCTTTCCTGCCTGCGGGACCGGAGTTTCTTCCCGGAGCAGGGGACATTATCATTGATTGCCTCTGGAATTTCGCTTATTCTGAGGGCTGCGCTTTAGTGTTTTTTTTATAAATATAAGGGGGGGTATATGGCCCTGACTCACGGTGCTGCGGAATCGCGGCCGGTTTGCCTGGAGATGAAAAATATCGTTAAACGATTTCCCCGGGTCCTGGCAAACAACAACATCAATATTAAACTTCATGAAGGTGAAATTCTCGCTCTTCTCGGGGAAAACGGCGCGGGGAAATCAACCCTGATGAATGTACTGTACGGCCTTTACCGGCCCACCTCGGGGCAGATTTTTCTGGATGGCAAAGAGGTGGTTTTCCAATCGCCCAAGGATGCCATTACCCAGGGCCTCGGGATGGTGCACCAGCATTTCATGCTGGTGGATAACCTTACGGTTACCGAAAACATCATTCTGGGCAATGAGCCCGGAAAAGGCGGGGTCATCGACTACAAGACCGCCCGGGCCGAAGTGAAGGCCCTATCAGAAAAATATCATCTGGGGGTAGATCCCGATGCGGTTATCGAGAACATCTCCGTGGGGCTTCAGCAGAGGGTGGAGATTCTCAAAGCCCTCTACCGGAAGGCTAAGATTCTCATCCTGGATGAACCCACCGCGGTTTTAACGCCCCAGGAAGTGGATGATCTTTTCGAAGTAGTAAAGACCTTGGTCGCCACCGGTGTGTCCATTATCATCATCACCCACAAACTGGAAGAGGTGAAAGAGATTGCCAACCGGGTTTACATCCTCCGCCGGGGGGAAATAACCGGCGTTCACAACACCCAAGACGTTTCCAAACCCATGCTGGCCAATGAAATGGTGGGCCGGGAGGTGGTTCTCACCGTATCCCGGGAGCCTAAAAAACTAACCGGCGATCCCACTTTTATTATTAAAGATTTGGTGGTAAAAAGCGACAATGGATTAGAATCACTGCGAAAGCTCAGCCTGGATATCCGGCCGGGCGAGATCGTTGGTATCGCCGGGGTAGACGGAAACGGACAAACCGAGCTGGCCGAAGCCATCCGGGGACTCCGGAAGGTGGAGGGGGGAACGGTTCTGTTTCAAGGACAGGATGTAACCGGTATTCCCACCAAGGATGTCATCCGGAAAAAGATGGGCTACGTGCCTTCGGACCGGCACCGGTTCGGTTTGGTCCTGCCCTTTTCTATTTCTGAAAATATTGCCATGGGGTATCATTTAGAAGCTCCCAACAGCCGTGGAATCAACCTGAATTTTAAATATATGGATGAGGAAGCCCAACGGCTGGTGGAAGCCTTTGATATTAGAACCCCCGGTACCAATGTTCCTGCGGGCAATCTCTCCGGGGGAAACCAGCAGAAAGTGATTCTGGCCCGGGAATTCAGCCAGGAACCGGAGTTTCTGTTGGTCTCCCAGCCGACCCGGGGTCTGGATGTGGGGGCCATCGAGTACATCCACTCACAGATTCTGAAAATGCGCGAAAAGAATGTGGCCATCCTCCTTATCTCGTTGGAATTGGAGGAGATTTTTGCCCTCTCCGACCGTATCCTGGTGCTCTATGAAGGGGAGATTGTCAAACAGTTCCGGCCGGAAGAGACCAATGAAACCGAAGTAGGTCTCTATATGACCGGAGGAAAGGGGGCGGAAAATGAATAAACTGCGGATTGAAAGGGAAACCATCCTCCTTTTAGCCACTCTCGTTTTGGCGGCGGTCGGTATGGTGCTCTATTTAGCCGCCTATTTTTGGGGCTTTTTTCTCATGGCCGGGGCGGCGGTGGCTTACTACTTCTATATCCGGATGAAAAACGGCAGTGAGTCGGCCCTGCAAGAGGTGAAGGGATTTTTGAGGAAACTTTCGATTCCCGCCATCGGCATCGTCGTAGCCATTGTTTTCGGCGGCCTCATCATGCTCTTCACCGGCTATAATCCCATTAAGGCTTTCGGAGCTCTCTTTTACGGGGGATTTATCCGAAACTGGCATGTATCGGTTCTTAATGCCACCCCTCTGATTTTTACGGGTCTTTCCATCGCCTTTGCCTTCAACGCCGGTTTGTTTAATATCGGTGCGGAGGGGCAGTATTACATCGGTGTTATGGCATCCACATGGCTCGGTTTGCGTCTTGGATTGCCCGCCTTTATTGTTATTCCGATTATCTTTGTGGTGGCCGGCGCCTTGGCGGCGGCATACAATGCGGTTCCCGCCTTTCTTAAGGTGAAAACTGGGGCCCACGAGGTGATCACGACCATGATGTTCGCCCACATCGCCCGGTACCTGTCTCCGATTTTTATTCGGGCTAACGGAGGCGATCCTGCGACCAGTAGTCATGCCTATGTAACCGATGTGATCGGAGAAAACTCCTGGCTTCCTCTTTTTCGGGATTTTCTGCCCCAGGCAAATTACCGCCTCCACATCGGAATAGTCCTCGCCATCGTCACCGCCATTTTTGTCCACTACATTCTGTATAAAACCAAGTACGGCTTTGAAATCAGGGCGGTGGGCGAGAATAAAGATGCCGCCCGGGCCCAGGGGATTTCCATCGGTGTTAACGTCTTTCGCGCCCTCCTTTTTGCCGGTTTTCTGGCGGGGCTGGCGGGGGTTACCGAGGTTCTCGGTCTGTCACATAAGATGTTTGAGAATCTCAACGCCGGTTACGGATGGAACGGAATTTCCGTGGCCCTTCTGGCGGGAAACAATCCCATTGGTGTTATTTTTACGGCTATTCTCTGGGGCGCCCTGGATGCGGGAGGTCAGTACATGACCCGTACCACCCAGACACCCAACTCTATCGTTGAAATCATCAAGGGGGTCATCCTCTTTCTGATTGTGGCCAAGTACATCTACACCGTTTTAGGCAGCAAATTGAAGAAGCACCGCACCGCCGCGGTGAAGGAGGCGAATTAGATATGGAGGGCTTATTTTCCATTCTGAATACCGAACTTCTGGTGGCCACCATTCGATTGTCGACTCCCATCACCCTGGCAGCCATCGGCGCTACCATCTGTGAGAAGTCCGGCATCGTCAATATCGCCATGGAAGGGATTATGATAATCGGGGCGTTCTTCGCCACGGTGGTGGCGTACTACACCGGAAACCCCTGGATGGGTCTTCTGGCGGGGATTATTTCCGGAGGGATTTTTTCTCTCATCCACGCCTTCGCCACGGTGACATTACACCTGGATCATACCGTTTCGGGGGCGGTTCTCAATATCCTCTCCTTCGGTATTGTCAGGTACCTGATGGTCCTTATTTTCGGACATCCCGGAACCACCGATCCTATTCCCATGGGACTCAAGGCGTACCAATGGGCCATCCCCGGGCTTAGTAAAATTCCGGTCCTGGGTCCGATTTTCTTTAACCAGACTCCCATAGTCTACCTCAGTTTTGTGGCCATCATCTTTTTTACCTTTTTTCTTAAAAGGATGAAGGTGGGACTGCACTTGCGAGCCGCGGGAGAGCATCCCCTGGCCCTGGAAACCATCGGTGTTTCGGTTTACAAGATGCGGTATCTGGGGGTTCTGATTTCCGGTCTTCTCTCCGGTATGGCGGGGGCTTACCTTTCCATCGAAAACAACGTTTCTTTCACCGAAGGTATGACCAACGGAAAAGGATTTATCGCCCTGGCGGCGATGATCAGCGGCGGATGGCATCCCATCGGTGCTTTTTTAGCTTCCCTCTTTTTTGGTTTTGCCGATGCCCTGCAGATTCGTTTTCAGATTATCAAACTCATTGATGTGCCGGAAGAGTTGTTCATCATCTTCCCCTACATCCTCTGTGTTGTGGCTGTGGCGGGATTGGTGAGACGTTCCCGGCCTCCCAAGGCGGACGGCAAAGACTTTATGATAGAGCGGGTGGAATAGGGTCATCGGGCAATTCGATTGACTTGGAGTAACATTCGATATACGATGAGAAAAAACAGGAGGACGATGTACATGAAAAAACTTTCTTTAATGTTTCTGGTTCTAATTCTTGCGGCGGGACTCTTTATCACCGGCTGCGCCAAAGAAGAAGCCGCTGATGATGCGCCCATGATTGCCAGTATGGCCACCGACGTTGGCGGACTGGGAGATAAATCTTTTAATGACGGCGCCTACGCAGGGCTTTTGATGGCTCAGGACAAACTGGGTATTGAACCCCGGGTTGTAGAATCTAAACAGCAGACCGACTATGTGCCTAACCTTTCCGGTCTGGCCGAAGATGGTTCTTCCCTGGTGTTTGCGGTGGGTTTTCTTATGGCCGATGCGGTTCTCGAAGCCGCCGCTAACAACCCCGATGCCGCCTTTGCGGGTATCGATATCTGGGCCGCCGATGACGCACCCAAAAACTTTCAGGGAATTTCTTTCAACGAACACGAAGCTGGTTATTTAGCCGGTGTTGTGGCGGGGATGATGACCAAGGAATATGCCTCTGCTTCCGACAAGCTGAACGACGACAATGTTCTTGGTGTTGTGCTCGGCATGTTTATCCCCCCGGTTGAAAAGTTTGAAGTCGGCTTCATCGCCGGTGCCCGTTCGGTTAACCCCGATGTGGAAGTGATCTCTGTTACCTCCGGTTCCTTCGTGGACCAGGCCAAGGGTAAAGAAGCCGCTTTGGCAATGATTGAGCAGGGCGCGGACATCATCTTCCATGCCGCCGGGCTCACCGGTCTTGGTGCCATCAACGCCTGTAAAGAAGAAGGCGTCCTGGCCATCGGTGTCGATGTAGACCAGAACAATGTGGCTCCCGATACGGTCCTTACCTCTGCGGAAAAGAAAATCGTTCAGGCCACCTACCTGACGGTAGAGTCTGTTAAGAACGGAACCTTCACCGGCGGCAATATGTACTACGGCATCAACGAAGACGCCGTTGGTATTGCCCCCTTCCACGGCTTTGACAGCATGGTTCCCCAGGCTGTGAAGGACAAGGTTGCTCAGGTAACCGCCGACATGAAAGCCGGCAAAGTCAAGGTGCCCACCACTCGGGCCGAATTGGAAAGTATGTAATTTTCTGATCATGACATTTGCAGGTCATGTTAGGGGCCACCTCAGCCGGGGTGGCCCCGCTTTTTTCTGGGGGCTCAAGAAAAGGTGTTAAACCGAAGGCTCTCTCTTATCAAATTGAGTAGGTTTCACAGAAAGGAGGCGTCATGGACATCATGAAAGATCTGGAAAAAGCGGCGGAGTATATTAAAGGCCGCAGTCGTTATACCCCGGAGATCGGTTTGATTTTAGGTTCGGGACTGGGAGTTCTGGGTGATGAGATTACCGATCCTGATATTTTTGAGTATGCCGATATCGCCGTTGGCGCCATCGGGGCCCCGGAGGGGTGGTCGGTGGTGCTGGCCAGAACAGAGCGTGGCCAGCGGGTGCTGCGGCAGGCCGTCGACCATGGGTATGTCGAATCCCACGCCACCCAGGATGCAAACATCAATCTCATTTCATCATTGTGTGTCCCCAAAACTAAAAAAATAAAAATAACAGCTAATCGATGAATTTTCGCTCGAAGGATTTAAGGGGGCTGGGGCGGAAATATAATGAAAAACCCCGGAGTCCGCGTTCTC
>CAYYNJ010000099.1:0-9712 GCA_964472775.1 uncultured Spirochaetaceae bacterium | reverse complement strand
GTTTTTGACTGATAGGGAGTTAGCTCCCGTTTTTATCCACGGTGAGAAACACTGTATAAAAGTTGCCAGAGCTAATAAAATTAGTTAAACTATATATGTGAAAAAGATTATCAAAGAAACTCTAATATTCTTGTGATAGATCTTCAATCAATAATTAGGTGATAACATGATAGAAAATTATCAGAATTGGATAAATGGCCGTTGGAACGCCTCTCACAGTGAGTCATTAATGGATGTGGTTAATCCAGCTACAGGGGAGACCTTTGCCCGGGTTATCGATAGTCCTTCCGAAGTTTTTAATCACGCTGTTAAAGCAGCGGAAGAAGCTTTTTATAAGGGCCCCTGGGGTAAATCTACCCCTGCGGAACGTTCCCATATTCTCTGGCGGTGGGCAGATCTTTTGGAACAGCATGCCGATGAAATGGCTTTGCTGGAAACCCTAGAGACGGGTAAACCTTTGGAGTCAGTCTCTAAGGCGTTTGATATTCATGATTCCATCGACAACCTGCGTTACTATGCCACCCAGGCCCGGGACACCCAGGGTATTGCCGCAGGGGAGTACCGCAAGGGGGCTACCTCATTTTTTCGTAAGGAGCCGGTGGGGGTGGTCGGACAGATAACCCCCTGGAATTATCCTCTTCAGATGGCCGTCTGGAAAGCGGGCCCGGCGCTGGCGGCGGGATGTACGGTGGTTCTGAAACCTGCATCGAATACGCCCTTAACAACCCTCCGATGGGCCAAACTGGGAAAGGAAGCAGGACTACCGGATGGGGTTTTTAACGTTGTGACCGGCAAGGGGGCAAAAGGGGAGATTTTAGCGACCCACCCTGCGGTGCGGATGGTGAGTCTTACTGGTTCAACTGCGACGGGTAAAAGACTTATGGAACTTTCTGCTCAGACCATGAAGAGGCTCCACCTGGAATTGGGGGGAAAGGCGCCTCTGCTTGTTTTCTCAGATACCGATACAGAACAGGTTGCCCGAAAAGCGGTGGCGGCGGCGGTATTCAATTCTGGTCAAGATTGTACGGCGGCTACACGAATCTATGTTCATAAGGACAGCTATCAGGCCTTGGTAGATGCAGTGGTGAATGAGGCGAGGGCCGTGAGAGTCGGGGATCCTCTTGATCCGGCTACGGTGATGGGACCTGTGATCAGCCGGAAGCAACGGGAGCGAATCCACGGCTTTGTAGAACGCTCCCGTCTTCAGGGAGGTTCGGTTGTATCAGGAGGATCTGTACCTTCCGGACTAGGCGAAGGCTTCTATTACAGCCCCACTGTTATTACCGGGGCCGATCAGGGATCGGAGATTATTCAAGAAGAGATTTTCGGGCCTGTGATTACCATCAACCCCTTTTCCAGTGAGGACGAGGCTTTGAAGTTGGGCAATGATGTGGTGTATGGTCTGGCCGCTTCGGTCTGGACCAGGGACTTAGACCGGGCGATAAGAGTCTCCCATGGCCTAGAATTCGGAACCGTCTGGGTTAACGACCACCTGGTTTTTGCCTCTGAAGCGCCTCATGGAGGGTTTAAACAGTCTGGATTTGGAAAGGAGCTTTCCCAGGAAGCCATACAGGAGTATCAAATCACAAAGAGTATTATGGTACTCCATGAAAACTGATTTTAGTCTTCCAAGGCCATGATCTTATCAATCCGATTCTGGTGCCTGCCCCCCTCGAAGGGGCTATCGATGAAAGCATCAAGCATTTCTTCAGGGCGGTCTTTGTAACTGAGCCGTCCGCCGAAGGCAATAAAGTTGGGATTGTTGTGCCGGCGGGTCATTTCTGCGGCGTATTTGTCCTGGGGTAGGGCGCAGCGGATTCCTCTGATCTTATTGGCGGAGATGGAGATGCCGATTCCCGTCCCGCAGCAGACCACTCCGAAATCATAGCCGCCTTTTAGGAATTCACCGCAGGCGGCCACTGCTTGGTCGGGATAATCCACCGAGGCTTCATCGTTAACCCCAAGATCGGTGACCATGAAACCTCTCTTTTCTAGATGTGCTTTGAGCCGGTTTTTTAGTTCCACCGCACCGTGGTCGTTCGCTATGACTACTTTTGGCATCTTATTCCTCTCTCATGACTGATTTCTTAGTCAGTGTTTCTCACCGTGGATAAAAAATCTGTGGAATTCTATTTTGCGGTAGAAGCTATGCCGCCTATACCGGCAAAAACCTTTTTAGAGATAGTAAATATCTACCCTAAAATGATTTCTAACGATTTTTTATCCACGGTTGTGGACACTACCGATTCCCCATTTTAGTACCAAACTGGGGAAATGGCAAACCAGTATATGGCTCCTGCCGTTGACAAGACAACGGTTGCCCGCTTAAGATTGTTGTCATGACAACAAATGAGGATCAGAATCTATCAGGGAAGTGGAGTCTGGGGGCGTGTCTCAGCTTTCTTTACCGGTCCAACCAGGTCTGGATTCAGGAACGGTCGGCTCCGCTCGGGCTTTTGGCTGGATCCTATCCTTTCTTTTTTCACCTCTCCCATCATCCTGGCCAAACCCAGGAGGAACTCTCCCGACGGATCATGATAGATAAGGCGTTCACCGCCCGGGTGGTAAGAAGGTTGGAGGAAGAGGGGTATCTTCTACGGGAACCGGACCCCCGGGATAAGCGGATCCTGAGGCTCAGCCTGACCCCAACCGGTGAAGCCATGGTTCCCCGGCTGCATGAGATAACTCAGGAGAGGGTAAATCTTCTCACCGCTGGGTTTACCGAAGAGGAGAAACAAACGGTTCAAGAGCTTATGGGAAGGATGACCCGTAATGCTCTGGATAGGGAGGGGTTTCATGAAAACAAACGAGGGTAAACAACGTAAAGCCGCCCTGATTGAGGGGCCCTATAAGAGGCAGATTACCTCCATGGCAGGAGCCATGGTTTTCGGTATGCTTGGAATGATCATTTTCAACCTGGTTGATACTATTTACGTGGGGCGGTTGGGCCGCAATGAGCTGGCGGCCCTTTCTTTTACCTTCCCCATCGTCATGGTTGTTCACAGCCTCTCCCTGGGGGTGGGAATCGGTTTATCCTCAGTCCTTTCTCGGATCCTGGGTTCGGGGGATCACCGTCAAGCCGCCCGGATCACCACGGATGGAATTCTGCTGGGGTTGATCATCGTCGCTCTGGTGGTTTTAGCGGGCCAGATTACCCTGGTGCCTCTGTTTGGGCTTTTAGGGGCCCGGGGCGAGGTGTTAGATCTGGTTTAGAGCTATATGAGAATTTGGTACGTTGGGTCTTTGGTCGTGGTGGTTCCTCAGGTGGGGAACAACGCCATTCGGGCTACCGGGGATGCCAAAACCCCCAGCCTGGTCATGCTGGCATCGGCCACCATGAACGCTATTTTGGATCCCCTTCTCATATTCGGCTTGGGGCCTTTTCCTGCTTTGGGTGTGGCTGGAGCGGCCTTGGCTACGGTATTCAGCCGGGCCACCGGCTTTACCGTGGCTCTCTTCATCCTGGTAAAGCGGGAAGAGCTGGTTGTGTTCAAACTGGCTTCTTTTAAGGAGACTTTAAGATCCTGGCAGACGATCCTCTATATCGGCATCCCCACGGCGGTGGTCAGGATGATTGTTCCAATCTCCGGCGGTATTATCACTCGGGTAATGGCAGGTTTCGGTACCGCCGCCGTGGCGGGCCTTGGGGTGGGGATTAGGATCGAAGGAGTGGCTTTGGCCTTCTCCATGGCGGTGGGATCGGTGATAGGCCCCTTTGTGGGGCAGAACCTTGGGGCCGGAAGGCTGGACAGGGTTCAGCGCGGTACCCGCTATGCCCATGGGCTTGCCTTCTTCTCGGGGCTGGGTGTTCTCCTGATTTTTCAGGTAGTCGCCGTCCCGGTTTCACGGCTGTTTTCTCCGGATCCCGACGTCCAGCGGTATGCTGCGCTCTACATGAGAATTGTATCTCTAGGATACGGTTTCCAGGGCCTTTTTACCAACTCTGTAACGGTACTCAATGTTTTGCGAAAGCCCCTTTACGCCGGACTCCTTTCCCTGGGTCAGATGTTTGGTCTCTATATTCCTTTGGCATATCTGGGATCTCGGTATTGGGGTCCTGCGGCGGTTTTTGCGGCTTTAGCCTTTTCCTACGCCGCCATGGGTTCTGTTTCTCAGGGGGTGGCCCGAGGAGAAATCAGCCGTCAACAAAAGATAGTTCAAGGTTGATGTTCCCGCCTCCCATTGTTGTCGAACAAGCTTTATCCACTCTCGGAAACACGAACTAAAAAAAACCGCCCGGAATCATCCGGGCGGCATAATAAAACTCCATCAGGCAGTTTTAACTTAGAAGCTCCACTGGTTTTTCCGTTCCAGGTAAACCCTGACTTCGTCGTAGTCAGAGTCCTGGGCAGGGGCATAGCCTTCGTGGTTGTAGATGTTTCTGACGATTTCCAAGCCTTCCGGTTTCTTGGCGATGTTAATAAAGGCTTGACGGACCGCTTCCTTGAGGTCTTCATCGAGGCGAGGAATCACCGAGATGGTGTCGTTGGGGATGAAGCTGGTGTTGGCAACAAGCACCACATTATCCATCAGGTCGGCGTAATAAGATTCCTTGGAGAAGAGGTTCCGGGCATCTTTAAAGGTAAAGGCCGCTTCGGCTTCACCGTTGTAAACGGCGGTAACAGCGTTGTCATGGCCGCCCACGTTGATCCATTCCACGTCGGTTTCGGGATTGAGTCCGTTGTCAGCCAAAAGGTTGGCGGGCCAGACGAACCCGGAAGTGGAGGTGAAGGAGGCGATGGCAATTTTCCGGCCCTTGAGGTCTGCCACACTCTTGATGCCGCTGTTTTTATCGGCGATGAGCTGGGATTTGTAGCCGGAAACCATGGGAGCATCAAGAAGAAGTTCACCGTTGTCGTCTACGTCATAACGGAGGGATTTCAGGATCGCTTCGGCGGCGCCTTCATCGGCGGCCAGAACGTAGGCGGTGGTGGCCAAAAGACCCACGTGGATCTGTTCGGATGCCATACCCTCGATGAGGGCGTTGTAGTCGGTGGCCACGGTGACCCGAACATCCATCCCCAGTTCATCTTTGAGGAGATTCTGCAGGGGCAGTCTCTGGGCATCCAAGTAGGCTGCGTCCCGGGAGGGGATCAGCTGAACTTCCAGGACTTCTGGCTTAACCGTTTCTTCCTTTTGTCCTCCGGCGAAAACCAGGCCAGGCAGAACCAAAGCGCATAGGATCAGAAGTGCAAGCACTTTTCTCATTTTCATTACCTCCGAAAAATGTTTTTTAATAGTATAGTTGCTAACCCCTTAACACGTCAAAGCATTTCGATGTAATTACCTTGCGGTGAAGAGGTAAAGGCTATATAGTTCTAGGGCCCGTGACGGGCGTTAGGAAAATAATACGAAACCGGAGAAGGCCATGATTCAATTCCAGAACGTGAGCAAGGTTTATCCCAATGGAACCAAAGCGCTCAATGATGTCAATCTTGAGATTAAAGAAGGGGAGTTTGTCGCCATCATCGGTCTCTCCGGGGCGGGAAAGTCCACCATGCTCCGGCTTATCAATCAGCTCATCGATGCTACCTCCGGCAGTGTTTTCGTCGACGGAGTGGATGTTACCAAGGCCAAGGGGAAAAAACTCCGAGAGGTGAGGCGCCAGATCGGCATGATTTTCCAAGGCTTTAACATTGTAAAACGGGCTTCGGTGTTGACAAATGTTCTCTCCGGAAGGGTGGGGTACCACCCCAGCTGGAAAACGGTGTTAGGTATTTTCCCCGAGGAAGATAAACAGATCGCCTACCGGGCCCTTCAGCGGGTCGATATCCTTGAGAAGGTTCATAGCCGGGCCAGCGATCTTTCCGGGGGGCAGCAGCAGCGGGTGGCCATCGCCCGGGCCTTGGCCCAGGAACCCAAGCTGATGCTGGCGGATGAACCGGTGGCTTCTCTTGACCCCATCACCACCGTACAGGTGATGGATTACCTGAAAAAGATCAACCGGGAAGACGGGATTACCACCGTGGCCAACCTCCACCATGTGGACTTGGCGTTGAAGTACGCCACCCGGGTGGTGGGGGTCCGGGAAGGCAAGCTGGTTTACGATATGCCCATCAAAGGAATCGACAAGCCTCAGTTTTTTAAGGATCTGGAAAAGGTTTACGGCCGTCCCATCGAGCACGATGATGTTCTGGAGGAAGTATAGATGGAGAGGCTAATAGTTCCGCGGCCTAATCATCTTAGGCGGAACCTCATCATTTTCACCGTGGTGTTTTTAGTGGTGGGAAGCGGGTGGTTCGCCGGGTTTGATTTTGTCCAGATTATCCGGAATTTTATCAAAGGCGGACGGCTCCTGCGGCGTATGTTTTTACCCCCCAATTGGGCCTACGCCCCCAAGGTGGTTGCACCCCTGATTGAAACCCTCAGGATGGCTCTGGTGGGTACTTTCTGGGGAGCCCTGACGGCGCTTCCCGTGGCGGTTTTTGCGGCCAACAATTTTATCCGCAATCCCTACGTCAACAAGCCCTTGAGGTTTATCCTGAACATCTTCCGTACCATTCCCGCCATGGTCCTGGCTTCACTCTTTGTGGCGGTCTTTGGAACTGGCCCTTTCAGCGGAGTCCTGGCCCTTTCGGTTTTCACCTTCGGCCTTATTTCCAAATTAACCTATGAATCCATCGAAGCCATCGACTATGGTCAGGTAGAGGCTCTCATGTCCCTGGGCGCTACCAAGATCAACGTCCTCCGGTATGCCATCCTTCCTCAAATCCTGCCCCAGTTCATGTCCTACACCATGTACGGCTTCGAAGTGAATGTGATGGCCGCATCGGTCCTGGGTTATGTGGGGGCCGGTGGTATCGGACAAACCTTCGAACACAACTTAGCCTGGCGGGAGTTTGACAAGGTGGGCGTCATCATCGTGATATCCTTCTTTGTGGTCCTCGTTATCGACCTCGTCAGCAGCCGCATCAGGAGGAGCCTGGTATGACCGATGCAAAGATCCTGGTACCAAAGAAAACCGATCCCTTAAAAACCTTCTACCGCATCGTCAACTACGGCGGCCTGGCCCTCCTCCTGGTCTGGGGTTTTATGGGAATTCCCTATAAGGGGGTGATGAAGACCGCCGAGGGTACTATCCAGGCTTTGATCAGGGGTTTTCTAAACCCCGATCTCAATTACCTGGGCAATATGACCATCGACGGGCTTCCCTACGCCATCCTGGAAACCATCGCCATCGCCATCGCAGGTACTTTTGTCTCGGCGATTATTTCCATTCCCTTCGCCCTGCTGGCGAGTCAGAATATCGTGGGACCCCGGGTCTCCAAGGTGGGAAAATTCATTGTCACCATGATTCGGACCTTTCCTGAACTGATTCTGGCGCTGATTTTTATCGGGGTGGTCGGTCCGGGGGCTCCGGCGGGAATCCTCGCCCTGGGTATTCACTCCATCGGAATGCTGGGAAAACTGTTTTCTGAAGCCATTGAGAGTATGGATATGGGGGTTAAAGAAGCGCTGGAGTCGTGCGGGGCTAACCCTTTCGAAGTCCTCTTCCGGGCCGTCCTTCCCCAAGTGAGTCCCGAGCTCATTTCCTACACCCTCTACCGGTTTGAGATCAACATGAGGGCCGCTTCCACCCTGGGATTAGTGGGGGCTGGCGGTATAGGAGCTCCTCTGATCTTCGCCATCCGGAACAGGGCTTGGCCCCGGGCGGCGATTATCATTCTTGTTCTGGTGGTGACGGTAACCATCATCGATGCCATTTCGGGACGGATAAGAAAGAAAATCGTTTAATTTCGGAGGGACTGGGTTCCGGTCCCTCCTTCTTGACAGCCCCTTATCCTTGGCCTAGGATGGCACTATGAAATCTTTTGGATACTTTCGGGCGGCAACGGCGGCTCCCCGGGTGAAAACCGGGGCGGTGGAAGCTAACCTAGCAATTCTGAGCGAGCTATACCGGGAAGTGTCCTGCCAGGGGGCAGGGGTGGTTCTGTTTCCCGAAATGGCGGTGACCGGTTATTCCTGTGCCGATCTTTTCCCCCATTCCGCCCTCCTCTCCGCCTCACGCCGGGCCATCCTCACTCTAGCCGGTCTTACCGATAAAGGCCCCCTGATGGTGGTGGGAGCTCCCCTGGAGCGGGACGGCCTCCTCTACAATGCCGCTTTTGTCCTGGGAGATGGCCGTATCCTTGGGGCCGTTCCCAAGACCTATCTCCCCAATGCCCGGGAGTTCTACGAACAGCGCTGGTTTACCTCAGGTTCCGGAGTCGACACAGAACTAATTTGGGATGGCCAAACCTTTCCTGTTTCACCGGACCTTCTTTTTGCTTCCTCTCACGTTCCGGGATTAATCCTGGCGGTGGAGGTCTGTGAAGACCTCTGGGCGGTGGTACCTCCTTCGGGGCGCCACGCCCTGGCGGGAGCTAAAATTATTCTCAATCCCTCCGCCTCCAACGAACTGGTGGGGAAGGCTGATTATCGGCGTGGCCTGGTGGTGCAGCAGAGTGCCCGCATCTTAGGGGGTTATCTCTACGCTTCCGCCGGAGTGGGGGAGTCCACCACCGATACGGTTTTCAGCGGCCATCAGGTGGCGGCGGAGAACGGCATCCTCCTGGGGGAAGGCCGCCGGTTCTCCCGGCAGTCCGAGTGGGAGTGTTGGGATTTTGACCTGGAATTCCTGGCCCATGAGAGGATGGTTTCCGCCACCTACAGGCAGGGGGTAGAGCTGGAGGGGGCCCGGTTATCGGGCCTCTACAAGACCGTGGTTTTTCACTCCGCCGGTTCCAATCCTATCTTACCGCTTCACCGGCCTCTGACCCGGCGGCCCTTTGTTCCCTCAGACCCCCTGATTCGGGAGAAGCGGTGCCGGGAAATTTTCTCCATTCAAAGTGCCGGGTTAGCCACACGGTTGTCTCACCTGGGTTGTAAAGATGTGGTCATCGGTCTTTCCGGAGGCCTAGATTCTACCTTGGCTCTTCTGGTGGCGG
Source organism: uncultured Spirochaetaceae bacterium (assembly GCA_964472775.1). Classification (GTDB taxonomy): domain Bacteria; phylum Spirochaetota; class Spirochaetia; order UBA9216; family UBA9216; genus CAYYNJ01. The sequence continues at coordinate 785 of CAYYNJ010000099.1, read as the reverse complement.
TTCAGGCTTTTGAAGAACTGGACCTGGATAAGAAAGGAATCCACTGTTACACCATGCCGGGTTTCGGGACCACGGGGCGGACCCGGGGAAACGCCGGCAAGCTCTGTGATCATCTGGGAGTTCCCCTGGAAACGGTGGATATCCAGGAGGTATCCCGGCTCCAACTCAAGGAATTAGATCATTCCGGCGCTCCCACCGATACGGCCTACGAGAATGTTCAAGCCCGGCAGCGCACCATGTTCCTTATGAATAAGAGCAACATGCTGGGAGGGTTGGTTTTGGGAACCGGAGATCTCTCCGAGCTGGCTTTGGGATGGTGTACCTACAACGGCGACCACATGTCCATGTATGCGGTTAATACCGGGGTCCCCAAGACCCTGGTAACCTACCTGGTGGAGTACGCCGCCGAGACCTTGGGAAACCAAGAAGTAGCGGCGGTGCTGCGGGATATCATCGATACTCCCATTAGCCCCGAACTTCTTCCTCCGGACCAAACCGGCGGCATCGCCCAGAAAACCGAAGAACTAGTAGGCCCCTACGAGCTTCACGACTTTTTCCTCTACCACATGATCCGCTGCGGGTATTCCCCTTCCAAGGTGCTGTTCTTGGCCCGAGCCGCCTTCGGTTCCGACGGTGAAAACCCGGTGTACTCTTCGGAAACCATCCTCAAATGGCTGAAAACCTTCATCCGCCGTTTCTTCAGCCAACAGTTTAAACGTTCCTGTCTGCCCGACGGACCCAAGGTGGTTACCATCGCTCTGTCCCCCCGGTGAGACGGAAAATTA
>CAYYNJ010000098.1:0-9771 GCA_964472775.1 uncultured Spirochaetaceae bacterium | reverse complement strand
AGGAAGGGCCGGGATTCTACGTAGACCGTCAGGCCCGGGATGTGGGAAACCCGGCCTGAAAAGGGCAGCCTCTGGAGTTCTTCCTCGCCGGAGGCGGTGATTCTGACAAGCCGGGCGGGATCGTCCATTTTCCAGCGGCGGGCGTATAGAACCCCGGGTTCGCCCGTATCCAATCCGTTGTAAAACCGGGAGGTCTGGCCGGATGAGGTGAGCGGTTCTGCCCCCGGGGGGGGCCTGAACCGGGGGTTGTTTTCCGCCGCTTCTCTTTCGGACCGGATCATATCTTTGTAGAGGCTGCTGGGAAAACGTCCCGTGGCCGCCAGGGTTGAGACGGTGAATCCCAGGAGAGGGACGGGGAGCCAGGCGGTGCCGGCATAGATTTTTCCCCAGGTTTCCTCGCCGTACCTGGTCCGAACATATTTTGCCAGGGCATATCCCATCTCATAGTGATCGGGCAGGATCTGCCGGAAGGAACCGCCTTTGATCCGGTAATAGCCGATGTCTTGGGAGACCGCCGCCTCCATTCCCCGGAGAAACAGGGGTTCCCGTCCCCGGCCGAAGGGGGTGAGTTCGGTTTCCCGGTCCACCGCGTCTCCCTCATGGACCCAGGGGGGGAGGGCGGCAAACCCCGCCGCCAAGGCGTTATTGCCGAAAAGCAGGTACCCCAAGCCCAGGGTCCCCCGCCGCATCTGCTCTACCTGGGCCATGTGGCGGCCTTCGTGGACCGCCATGAGCTGATACCATTCTCCCAGGCCCAGGGCTTCCATGGCGGGGGTGCCGAACCACTGGCTTTTGTGCAGGTAAGGCGCCACGAAGCCGTTGGGGGTCATGGATCCGGTGGTGAGAACCACGGGCCAGCGCCGGACCTTCCGGGTTTCCTGGAACTTCAAGGGGGCATGGTATTCCTCCGCCCAGGCCAGGGCGGCCCGGGCATCCTCTTCTATTTCGGCGGGAAAAATGAATTGAAAATGGGGGGAATCGATCTGCCGCCAGGCGGTTCCGGGGGCTATCTGGGCGGCGGAGGGGGCGAGCCCCAGGGTGATCCCCAAGAGGAAGACCGTCGTCTGAAAAAGCGATATTTTTTTGTTCATCCGAGGATCTGCCCTTCGGCGAAAAATGCCACGGAGCCGCGGATCATCACCGCCCCCTCGGAGGTGATCCAGCCTTCGATGATGCTCGGCCGTCGGACAAACCGCCCTTGACGAAAGGCCGTCACCTGGCCGGCGGAGACGATTCCTTCTTTATGAAGATAGGCGGTCAGAGGCCCTGCGGCGCTGCCGGTGGCGCTGTCCTCTTCGGTTCCCTCGTTGTCCCAGGAACGGCATTCCAGGGAGACGGGGTCGAAGAGATAGGTAAAGTGCGCCCCCGTTTGATGAACCAGCCCCGCCAGTTTACCGGGAACAAGGGCCATTTTTTCCAGCCCTTCGGGGGTGACGGGAATCAGCAGGTAGGGCAGCCCCGTGGAGACGGTGCGGAGGGGGAGGGACGAAAGAAGGTGGTGTTCCTCTAACCCCAGGGCCTGGGCCAGGGCGGGCCGCAGGGCGGAAGGGAAAACCGCTCCTTCCCGGGGGCAGCCCTGATTCAGGGTGACCCGGTAGAGCCGGCGCGGTTCGGTACACTCCGACAGGAGTTCCACCGGACGGTCCCCCAGGGTCAGGGTGATCCGGAGTTCCGCCTCTTCCGGGGCCTGCCGGCGGTGAACCACCGCCGCCGCCCCCAGGAGCGGATGCCCGGCGAAGGGCAGCTCTTCCTGGCGGGTGAATATCCTGGCCAGGTGCCCTCCTTCCCGGGGGGTCAAAAAGATCGATTCAAACTGGTTGAACTCCCGGGTGATCTTCAGGAGCTCCTGGGCGGCCAAGTCTCTTTCGGGGAAAACCACCGCCAGACCGTTTCCTTCGGCGGGGCGGGAGGTAAAAACATCCACATGATAGTAGCGGCTCACAGATAGACTCCTTAGCCTTCAGGCTTGGCGGTGGCCTATTTTAACATGCCGGGCTTAATAATGGGGCGGTTTCTGGTTTTCCGGGGAGGGAAGAGTCTCGGCCAGTTCTTCTATCTTCTGTTTCAAACTCTCCATCCGCTCTTCCATCAGCTCGGTTTTCCGATTCCCCTCTAAGACCACCTGGTTGAGCTGAATGATGTAGTCCTCCAGATAGGCCATCCGGATTTCCATCTCTTCGAAACGCTTTTCGTCCATGGTTTATTCCGCCTCCGGGGAGATAAAAAGATCAATCAGGGTGATATCCCGTTCCTGGGCCCACCGGGATGTAATGTCCAGCGATGAGAGAACCTGGTCCGGATTGTGGGCGTCCGAATTGGTCACCACCCGCACCGGGTACTGCGCCGCCAGATCCCAGAAGCCGGCCAGGGGGTAGGGCTGGCGTTCCCCGCCGAAAAACCTTACCGGCTTTTTCCGGAATCCCAGGCCGTTGATTTCCAGGGGAACGGCGAACTCCACGGCGGCGGCCAGGATGTCCCGGGCGGCGGCGCCGCAGTTTTCGTCCCACTTCGGGTAGCCTGCACCGAATCCGTCGGGGTGGGCTAAAAAGGCGAAGAGTCCCGACTCCATCACGGCGGCGGCGTAATCGCTGTAGGCCCGTAGTTTGGCCGGCGAATCCACCTCGGAAAGGTCAATCCAATCGCCCTGAAAGGGAACCCAGTGAATTCCCCCCACCAGATAGTCAAGATTCCAAGTTTCTCTTAATTCACGGTAGTAGTCCGCGTAGGGCTCATCGTATTCGCACTCCAGGCCCTTTAGTATCTTCAGCATGGGAAACTTTTCCCGGGCGGCGTCGATGGCGGCGATGTACCCGGGCAGGTCCTCCGGAGCCATGCGGACCCAATCCCAGCGGCGGTCCGGCAGGGGAGTGTGATCACTCATGCCGAGAATTTCCGCCCCTCCCTTGAGGGCTTCGGCGGCGTATTCCTCCACATCGCCGGAGGCGTGATGACAGCGGTAGGTGTGGGTGTGATAATTGTTCATCCGGTCTCCTTGGAGTTTCAAGATACCCTATTGCCGAAGGTTGGGCAACGCTGCCCCCGTCCCGAGCTCTTCTATTCTATCGTTTGTCCCAGGAATTTAAAAATCCGGGATATTTTCAAAGTGGCCCTGTTTAGAGATAATGGCAAACCAAACCCCCCTCTTGGCATAAAACTCTTCCTTTTTTCCCCTTACTTACCATCATTATTCCTTTTTTTCAGGGCCTATCTGAGAAAATCCGTATTACTGTTACTTTAAAGAGAAACTTGACTCTGCCGGTAAAGCTGATATATTACAAACAGCCGCGGCTTTTTTTAGGGATCGGTATTTTTATTTGAGCCTCAGCCGCAGAAAGATAAACGGGAACCGGAAAAGCGGCATTTGATCCGGTTCCCCATAACGGGAGGCACCCCATGCCCGATAGAGAATTGGTAGATTGGCATCCTTATCTTGAAGAATTATCCCTGGCCCTCTCCCGGGCGGATGATCCTGTGTTAATCCGGGAATTTCTGCAGAGTCTTCTCACTCCCAATGAGGTACAGGAAGTATCATTCCGTTGGGCCCTGGTGAGCCTCATCGAAGAGGGGATGAGCCAGCGCAACATAGCCAAGAAGCTGGGTTTGAGTCTCTGCAAGATCACCCGGGGCTCCAAGGAACTTCAGAAGGAGGATTCCCCCTTCGCCGCCATGATCGATATCTACCGCCGCAAAGGCTCACCCTCAGACTGAATACCCCGGGATTCCCGGGGCCCCGGAGGGAATCTCTCCTCAATAAAAAAAACTTCCCGATGGTTATTCCCCAACGGTTATTGAGCAAATACCTTAGTTGACTGCCTTATGAAAAAGTACTATACATTTGTGTAGTACTATGGGTAAACACTCGTCATTCCTACAGCCCCTTCACTGCCGCTCCCGGTTTTCTCTTCTCCGGGGAGTCCTTTCGCCCCGGGAGATATGCCGGGAGGCCCGGGAGAGGGGAGCCTGGGCGGTGGGCCTGGCGGATGTAAACGGTTTCTACGGGCTCCCCGAGTTTCGCCGGGCCGCCGCCGAGGCGGGACTGAAACCGGTGACGGCCCTCCATCTGGTTTGGAAGGGCCGGAGGCTCCTTACCGCCTACTGCCTGGATCATCGGGGCTATCAGCTGCTCAACCAACTGCTCACCGAGCTGAATTGGCAGGAAAGGCGGGAGAAGGGGGGCCTGCTTCCCTCCTTCCCCTTTGAATTCGCCGGTGAGGTTCCCTTTGACCCGGTACGGTTTTTCCTTCACCGGGGGTGGCGGGGGCTGGCCCTGGCCTCGGAACACACCGATGTGCTGGAACTGCTCTCGGCCCGTACCGGCCAGGGCCTTTACGCCGCCCTCTACTACGGCCGTCCCTTCGCCGCCCTCCACGGCTGGGCCCGGCGGCGGGGGATTCCCTCCCTGGCCCTCAATGATGCGGTATATCTGAGCCCTCCGCAGCGCCGTCTTTACACCCTCCTTCGGGCCGTCGATGAAAACTGCGGCATGGACAGGCTGGATCCGGCGGAACTGCTTGATCCTTCCCATTTCTGGGCGGAAGAGGCGGCCCTGGAGGGGTTTTTCTCCGCCCTCCCCGAAGCGGTGGAGAATCAGCGCCGGTTGGCCGCCGAGGCGGCGGCGGACCTGCTGCCCCGGAGCTATGTTTTTCCCCGGTTTGAGGGGCTCTCGGACCGTCAGGCCCAGGAAAAGCTGCTGAGCCTCTGCCGGGCCGGGGTGCAGCGGCGGTACGGCCCGGCCTCCGCCGGCCCCGGGGGGACGGCGGAGGTGGAGAAAAGGCTGGCCTACGAACTCAGCATCATCGGCCGGAAGGGGTTTGCCGGCTACTTTCTGGTGGTTCACGACATTGTCTCCCGGTTTCCCCGGACCTGCGGCCGGGGCAGCTCCGCCGCCAGCCTGGTTTCCTACCTGCTGGGGATCACCCACGTGGACCCCCTGCGGTACAACCTGTTTTTTGAGCGGTTTCTTCACATGGGGCGGCAGGATCCCCCCGACATCGATGTGGATTTCCCCTGGGATGAAAGGGAGCAGGCCCTGGCCTACGTTTTCCGGCGTTACGCCGGCCGCGCCGGCATGGTGGCGGACCATGTGACCTTCTCCCACCGGTCCTCCCTGCGGGAGGCGGCCCGGGGGTGCGGCCTGGGAGAGAAGGAGGTGGGAGAACTAGGCCGGCAGTGGCGCCGAAGCCGGTTCGGGGAGGTTTCCGGCGCCGGGGAGGGGGAGGATCCGCCGGGGGAGATACCGCCCTACCTGCTGCGGGCGGCGGCGGCCCTGAAGGGTCTGCCGCGGCATCTGGGAACCCATCCCGGGGGGGTGGTGATCACCCCGGAACCTCTCTATCACTACACCTATCTGGTGCCTTCCGGGACGGGGGTGCCGGTGATTCCCTGGGAAAAGGACGGGGCGGAAGAGTCGGGGCTGGTGAAAATCGACCTGTTGGGGAACCGTTCCCTGGGGGTCCTCCGGGACAGCCTGGAGATGGTGAATCTGAAAAGAAGCGGCCAAGGCCTTTCGGGACTCACCTGGGAGGGTTTTTCGCCCCTGCAGGACCGGGCCACCCGGTGTTTTATCGAGACCGGAGACACCCTGGGGATTTTTTATGTGGAATCTCCCGCCACCCGGCAGCTTCTCAAGAAGATGGGCCGGGGCGACTACGAGCATCTTGTTATCGCCAGTTCCATCATCCGTCCCGCCGCCAACCGCTGGATCGGTGAGTTCATCCGGCGGCTCAAGGGCGGGAGCTACGACCCCTTGCCGGGCCCGGTGGAAGAAACCCTCCGGGAGACCCGGGGCATCATGGTCTACCAGGAAGACGTGGCCCGGGTGGCCATGGCGGCGGCGGGTTTTTCCGCCGCCGAGGCGGACGGCCTCCGGAAAATCCTCTCCAAAAAGGACAGGCACCTCCGATTAGATTCGTACCGGCTCCGGTTTCTCCAGGGCACCCGGAGCCGGGGGATATCCGAAGCCCAGGGACGGCTTCTCTGGGAGGGGATCCTCTCCTTCGAGGGGTATTCCTTCTGTAAGGCCCATAGCGCCTCCTACGCCCAGGTTTCCTACCGGCTGGCGTGGCTGAAGCTCCACTATCCCCTGGAGTTCTTTACGGCGGTGATCAACAACGGCGGCGGTTTCTACAGCCGGCAGGTGTATCTTAATGCCCTGCGGCGTCACGGTTTTACCCTGCTGCCCCCCGATATCAACCGAAGCGATTTTTCTTACCGGACCGAAGCGGGGGCCCTGAGGGTGGGGCTGGGGCAGCTCAAGGATGTGCCCCGGGAGTTTTTAGGCCGCCTGCTGGATGACCGGATCCTCCGGGGTGAATACCGGGATCTGCCGGATTTCTTTCACCGTCTTCAGCCCCGGTTTCCCGAGATGCGGGTGCTGATCCGTTCCGGTGCTTTAGACGGAGTGGCGGGCGGCCTGTCCCGGCCCCGGATTTTCTGGCTTTACTATCACCGGAGCCGTCTTTTGGAAAACAGCCTTTTCCCCGTCGCGGCGGGCGGGGAGGGGCCGGCTTTCCCGGCGGACCGCGCCGGGGCGGTGGAATTCCCTCCCCTGGAAGAGTATTCGGAGCAGCGGAGGATCGCCGACGAGGCGGAGCATCTTCAGCTCATCCTGTCCCGCCACCCCCTGGAGATCTACCGGCCCCAAATCCGCCGGCTTTCCGCCCGCCTGGGCGGCGGAGTGGTGGATTCCCGGGCCCTTCCCCGGCGGGGAGGGCGGAAGATCAGGATTGCCGGCTGCCTGGTGACCGAGAAAGAGACCCGCACCAAATCGCAGCAGGTCATGTGTTTCGTCAGCTTCGAAGACCCCCACGGAATCTTCGAAACAGTTTTCTTCCCCCCGGTCTACGGTAAGTACGCCGCCCTGCTGTCGGAGGAGTCCGCCTTCCTCATCGAAGGCACGGTGGAAGAAGAATTCGGTGTTTTTCAGCTCGAGGTAGAACGGCTCCTGCCCTTGTCAAACCTTCAGGTTTAACGGCCCCCGTCCGATAGTATAGAGAGGCTCTTTCTCAAATAACCGATTTGCGAAAGGGTCTTTAAAAGAAATTTTTCAGGGAGGAACGGGTGCGGCTACTTGTACTGACACAGCCTGAGGGTACGGTACAGGCGGAAACGGTCGTAAAGGTGTTACGATCCGCCGGAATCGATGTCCATGAGCAGAATATCACATCCCAATGGCGCCGCAGTCTGCCTCCCCGATTTGAAGATATTCAGAATCTTTTGGTTTTTTACCGGAAGGGGCAGGAAAGGGAAGAGTGGCTTCTCTTTACCCTGGGATGGATGCGGGGCCGCCGTACCCCGGGGATGCTCTATCGGCTGCCCGGTACTCCGTCCCACCCCCTTCGGGGCGATCTTCCCGAGGCGGTTGCCCCGGAGGAGGTCCGGGAGTATTTTCTCCGGGAGAAGAGTCTCTGGGAAGAGCGGTGCCGCATTCGGGACGCCGAAAAAACCTTGAAAGAAAAGGGTTACTATTTTAACAAAGATGCCTTTGCCTTTGCGGTTTCCCGGGGGGATGTGGCGGCGGTGGAACTTTTTCTCAAGGGTGCCCTGTCTCCCGATTCTCAGGATGCTTCGGGCACCCCCGTCCTCTGTTTGGCCGCCCGGAACCGCCATTTCCGGCTGGTTGAAATTCTGGTGGAGGCGGGGGCGGATCTGAACGGCGCCAGCCGGGACCGGGAGAGCACCGCCTTGATGGATGCCGCCGCCCGGGGAGACGAAGAGATATGCCGGCTGCTGATTGACGCCGGAGCAAAGATCGATACGGTGGGCAAGGACGGTCAAACCGCCTTGATGCTGTCGGTGGGGGCCAAAAGCGAGGTGGTAAGCGGCCTGCTCTTTAAGGCCGGCGCCGATCCGTATCATCAGGATAGGCTGGGGATGACCGCCCACGGGTATGCCAAACTCTTTCGTTTGGAAGAATTCTTAAGGCTCTGCGAAGGGATACACGAGGATGAAGGATAGAGTCCTTTTACTCTTGGGGGTTCTCACGGTGATGCTCCGCTGCTGGGGCGGTGTGGTTTTCCACTCCTCCCTTCTTTGGGGCTGGGGAGTCCTGTCCTTGGGGGAAATTCTCCTCTCCAGCGGTGTCTGCCGCCGTACCCGGGGGCTGCCCCTGCTCTACGGTTTTACCGCCGCCGCCTTCGGAGTGGCCGGCGGGTCTGTTAAACTCCTCCTGGGGCGGGCTTTCGGCTTTATCCTGGAGCCTGTAGCGGCTTTGCCGGCGGCGCTGCTTCTGTTTTTCTCTCTTATCGTGTGGGAGGGGGGAGGTTACCGGTTTTCTCCCTATTCCCAGGGCCGGAGGCCGGTCCTGAAGGAGCTGATGACCCTTCTGGGGGGGCTGGTTTCTTTTTTCTTTCTGGCTTCAACCCTCTTTCTCTCCCCCGAATGGGGGGCGGGAGATCCGCTGATGGGCCTGACCCTGGCTCTGACGACCCTCGTTAGAGCGGTTCCTCTTCTGGTTAATCAAACATCCCGTTTTCTCCTAGGCCAGGAGTAATTTCTCAGAAAGATCCCAGGATCCTTGACATCCTGTGTTGGTGTTGAGTATGTTTTTTCCATGAGTGAACCGAAGAAGATAAATATATTTCATATATACCGGAAGGATGGGACATCCCTCTTTCTTCACCCCATGGGAAGGTCCCGGTTTTTTCTGGAACTTCTGGAGAGTACCGACGGGGGACGGCCCATGGAGATTAAGGGTCTTTACGGAAAAGAACCCCGGGTTGAATCATTGACTCTTTTTCGGAACGAACTTTACCGCCTGATCGAACTGAACGTGAAACTCTGGGCGGGGGAACAGCGGTTCCTCTTCCGGTTTCTTCTTTCCACGGGGTTCTTCCTGATAACCTACTTTCTTCTTTCCATGCTTATTCGGGACCCCCTTCCCATGATTGATGAAATTCTCCTGGCCCTAGGAGCTTCGGTGGCATTGTTTTTTATTCTGGGCCGGAAGGCCCGCGGCTCCGATGTGGCCACCACTAAAAGAATCCAGCTCCGGGAGATCGTGGATAAAATCCGGTTTGTGGAAGAGCCTTTCCTGATGAAACTGGAGGCTTACCTTCAGCAGAAGGAGGGGCAGAATGAGCAGACCCTGGTAGAAACCTTTTGGGCCGGGGAAAATCCCTTCAGCGCCGATCCCATGGACGGAGAGGTCAGAGAACTTCTGGGGTATCTGGAGGGGAGGTTTGACAAGAAACTGGTGAATAAATTCGATAAGGCCCTTAACCGGGGGATCCGGGAAAACCCGTCAATCCGCTCTTCTTCGGGGCGAAAGCTCGATCTTCCCCTTCTGTCCACCTACGTAAGACTCAAGGAGCACTGCCTCAACAAGTAGCGCTAGGGGAGTGTTTCGGTATCTTCTCTGAGCCGATTCAAGGCTTCCATCTGGTCATACATTTCCAGGGTCATGGTGAGGGTTTGGAGGAATTCCATGGCCGGTTCGTAGTTGGGATCCAGCCTCACCGACGCCTTCCAGTACTGCAGGGCCGTATCGGTTTCTCCCGCCGCATAGGCTTCCAGCCCCGCCAGATAGTAGGCATCCACCAGGCGGCTTATTTCCGCCCGTCCTTCGTCACCCAGGCTCATCTTGGCTTCCAAGGAAAAACGGTCGAACGCCTCGGCCTGGGTGGTTAAATCCAGGGTATAATTAACCAGTATGCTGATGTCCTCAAGATCCAGAACCGACCCCACTGAAATTTTCGGGTTGGCTCCGCCGTAGGAAAAACCGGTTTGAGCGGAGAAGAAGGGGGTTTCTAATGGTACCGCGACCACCGAGAG
>CAYYNJ010000097.1:0-9809 GCA_964472775.1 uncultured Spirochaetaceae bacterium | reverse complement strand
CCCACCCTTCCCGGGCAAAGACCTGGCCGGGGTTTACCGGTCCGTAGGTGAGCCGGGAAGCTTGGGCGGTAGTCTGGGCCTCGGTTTCAGCCCCGGCTAACTCTACGGGCAGGTCCCGGCTGTTTTTCCAGATGTTGTTTTCCAGCCGCTTCAGGTGGCCCCGCAGACGGTTCAGACTCAGCTGGGGCAGGGGGTTCGTATAGCGGTTCATGAAGGCCTCACGGGACGGGGCGATTCACCCTCGAAATCTAAGATGAAACGGGAAAGCCCGTCTTCCTGGTACCACATGGGAAAGTTGGTTCCCCAAAGGTTGTTGTGAAGGTTCACGGCAAACCCCTCGGAGAGATTTGGCTGGGCCTGATCGTACTCCAGAATCCGCGGCCTTCCCGGTGACAGGAGGGGGGAATCCAGGTTTGTCAGGATGAAAGAGGGGGCTTCGGTTGTCCCTCCGCTGCGGCGGTACCTCAGGTTTTCCACTCCGTGGAGGGCCCGGTTGCCGTGATGACAGACATGGAAGGGGGATATTTCGGTGCCCATCTTTTCCATGGTCCAACCGGAATTTTCTCCCGGGGAGAACCACCACCGAAGCCAGGCGGCCTCGGGAATCCGGCAGGGGTCCTTGCCCCGCCAGTGGAGGGCCGTCTCAATTCGGGGCCGGTCATGGAAAAAGGTGTAGACCAGGGCTAACTCCGCCGGAGCGCCGTAAAGCCGAACCGCCGGGGCGGGCAGGGTCAGGCTCACCATCACCGCGGTGGCGCCTTCTTGGTCCCGGCGGAAAAACGCAGCCTCCTCGGAGCGGTAACACCGGTAGGTGAGGTCCGCTACCCCCTCCAGACCGCACTTGGTGAAATCCTGCAGGGCCCACCAGAGGTGGTCTTCCTTGGTCCGGATGTACCGCGAAACATAGGCATCGTACTCCCGGTGGCTGAACACTTCGTACTCATAGAGTCCCAGGGAACCGCCGGGGGCGATGATGGGCCCTTCCAGCCCGGGATGGGAAAGCCCGGTGAGAGCGCCGGTACGGGAATCCCATTCCAGATGCCAGGGGCCCGCCTCCGAGGGCCCCGCAGGGGCCGGCGGTACCCCGTCAAACCGGCAGGGCCAAACCGGAGAAACCGCCGACAGGGCCTGGGCCACGGCGGTTTTTACACCGGGGTCTTTTACCGCCGCCGCCGCCTCATCGATGTACCGCCGCTGTTCTCTCCACGATTCTTCAAACCGGCTGTACGAGACCGAGGCGAGGGGTTCATGGGGGGGAATGCTGCCGATTTTTTTCAGGAGAAACTTGCTGCGGCCCTGCTCCACCTCCCGGGGATCCAGCAGGTCGGTTTGGCGGGCCTGCAGAAAGGCCTGTTTCTCATAATGACAGTAATCGGCCAGGTGGGTTTTTAAATCCATCCCCCAGGTGTGCTCGGGAACCAGGGCAAGCTTCTGTTTCAAAATCCGGTAGTCGGGGTTTCCCGGTCTCTCCTTTTCTTCGGAACGGATGAGCCGGCAGAGGGCCTTGTACCGGGAAATCTTCAGGGGATCGGTTCCCACCCCGTGGATCCAGGTATCCCCCATCTCCTGGGTGATAACCGGAAGCTCGTCCCGTTTCTCCTCCAAGGCCCGGGCGAACTTGTTCAGATTCTCCGCCCGGACCCGGGCCCGGGGAAACCGGGCTTGGCAGTCGGCGTAAGCGGCTTTAACTTCTTCGATCCCCGGAGGGCCCTGGTTATCCAGCCGGTGGTGAAAGTAGAGGGCATGGCCCCATCCGGGGAGGGTGGTCACCCCGCCGTAGCCTTTCTGGTAATTGACCATGATCTCTTGCCCCGAGGGATGACGCCAGCGGAAGAGGGGGGGAAGGTCCACGGGCCCCGTTAATCCCCACATGCAGGAAGGTAACCCCCTGGTCCGCCAGCAGGGGCACGATTCCCAGGGTGTGGCCGGGCACATCGGTCATCTTGGCGGCGCAGGTTCTTTTCCCGTACCGGCGGTCTAAGTCGCCGCTGAACTCCAACCCTTCTGCAAAGATCTCCTTCCCCGCCATCTCGGAGTGAAAGGTGAACGGCAGGGCGTGCCAGCCGATTTCATCCATCTCGATGGCCTCTTCCAAGCCCGCCCGCAAAGACGGCGAGGCGCTTTCCAGGCATTGATGGATGAGCCAGGCTCCGGTTATCCAGACAAAAGGGGTTTCGGTGCCCCGCAAGCTCCGGGCCGTTTCCACCGCCTGGGGAATGAATTCGGAAAAATACTGGTCCACCACCGTCCCGGCGTAATCGGTGAACCCCACATCCAGATGAGACTTGAAGATCAGATGAATTTGTTTGTCCGTATACATGAGGCAACCTACTCTTGAGTAAAAATCTGGATGATACGATGCTCATCAAAAAGCCCCAGACGGCTGGTGACGCCGAGGCTGCGGTCTATCAGTTTTAAGGGAAGGGACGGCGGTGTGGACGGATCGGCCAGGGTGCAGATGAACCGGGGAGCCACCCGTAAATCGACCTTGGTCCAACGGATTTCTTTCCACCGCCTCTGAATCTCCTCCCCTATCAAGGGGGCCCGGTCATCCATACGGATTTTCCCGAGACCCAGGGAGGGAAGAACGATCCCCTTAAAATCAAGAATGCCCTTATCGATGGAGTAATCGATCCGGCAGAACCGGTACTCGTGAATTTCGTTTCGCCTCAGCCAGAGGAAAAACTCTTCAAAAGTTTCCGGCCCGGTCTCCCGGGAAATGATCACATCCTGCTCGAGCCTTTCCCACAGCAAGGGTACGGGATTTCCCGCCGCATCCAGGGCCTGGACGTTTTCGTCTCCCCCCTGGAGGGGCCACCGTTCCGGCAGCGGCCCCCGGGTCAGCTCTTCCGGCGCGGGAAGGCTGTTTTTCCGCAGCAGAAACCTTTCCCGGTCCAGCCCGGAGGCCAGGGGGGGCTTTTGCCGCTCTTCCTCCGTCCCCGCCCAGCGGGCGGCGGATATGCCGAACCGATTCCCCCGGCGGATGCCGAACCAATAGTACCCCCCTGGCTCCGGCGAAGGCAGAAGGTTTTCCCCCTCTCCGGCACCGAGGGTTTCTTCCTTAACCAGGCGGTTTCCCCGGTACCACTCGATAATCGAGGGCAGCGCCTCATCCTTCCGGGGATCCAGACGGAACAAGGCCCGTAAATCCCCCGGGTCCGCCGTCTCCCCCCAGGAAAGCGCCAAACCCGTATCGGTGGCGGCAAAGATCTTTCCTCCCCGAATACCCGCTTCGACCCCGGACTGGGGCTCCCATATTCCCGTAACCCCCAGCCCCATCTCCCGGAGGGCGTGGGCATCGCTGGCCCCGAAGGGATAAACCTCCACCCCCTTTTCCAGGTAGTCGGCGTAGCATGCCACATGGGGATAGTCGATGAGCCGGGAGTTTCGGAAGAGGGGGTCCCTATGCCGCAGGGCTTCCCGGAGAACCGCCCCGTTGATCACCTCTATTCCTTTCACGTGGGGAAGGAAAACCTCCCGCCATTTATCCGAAGGAAGATAGGGGTGGTTCAGGATGGAGAAGCAGGGGGTCTGCCCCAGGAGCCAGGAATAGCTCTCCCGGAGGCCTCCTTCGACCTTTCCCGGGTTGAAGACAAGAAAATGCCCCATCCTGAAGGTGGCCTCACAGTTGTTCACCACGTAGAGCTCCGGATGCTCTGCGGCAAAGGCCGCCGTTTCATTCTGCTGCTTCTGCCACTTTTCCAGGGACAGGTTGTGGTTATGATCCCCCGTTCCGAAACAGGTGATCCCCTGCTCCACCCCCCGAGCGGTCATCTCCGCCAGGGTGGCCTTGTCTCTGTTGTCCGAAAACTGGGTGTGAAAATGGAAATCGCCGTACCGTAGTCTATCTTCTGGCAACACTCTTGCGCCTCACTATATCGGGTTCAACCATCATGTGGATGTTGCCCTCGGTTTTTTTCTGTATTCTATCCAGCACCAGCTGAATGGCGTAGTAGCCGATATTCTCAAGTTTCTGCGACACCGCCGTGAGAAATCCTTCCCTGAAACTGGAAAAACAGTGATCGTCGAAGGAGCAAACCGATAGATCATCAGGGATGGAAAGGCCTGCCGCCTCGGCGGCTTTCACCACCGACAAGGCAATTTCACATTCCAGGCAGAAAACCGCGGTTATCCCCTGCTTCACCAGTTTCTCCCGGCCCGAAGAAGTGACGGGAGCCTCGTCCAGGTTGATAAAAAAAAGGCTCCCCCCCTCTTCCTGAATGGGCGGAAAGGCGGACTGAACCCCGTCAAGCCGCTCCTTCACCGATGAAATGTTCTGATGGGAATAGAGAACCGCGATATGCAGATGTTTTCGAGAGTAGAGAAATTCCATCATCTTGACGGCACCGGTCTTGTGGTCGGTCATGATGGAACTGCCGTGGTACTCGGGGACTTTTTTATCAAGCAGGATGACCGGATTCCCTCCCTGCTCGATTTTCCGGAGGGTGGCACCTAAAAGGCGGTTCCCGCTGCGGACATCGTCCACCATGGGAACACAGATGATACCGCCCTTACCGGTGAGCAGGAGAGAGTTTAATATTTCAATCTGTTTCACCGTATTCTTTCCCGGTTTTTTCAGGATCAGACGGATGTTGGGAAAGGTACTGTCGTCGATGGCCTGCCTCATCCCCACGATGATGCGGCTTTCGATGTAGCGGTCTTCGTTATGAAGGATGGCATGGATATCCAGGGGTTCACTGACGGCGGTCCGGCGGACAAAGCTGCCGCTGCCCTGAACCGTCTTGATGAGCCCCTCTTTACTGAGGGTTTCCAAGGCTCGGCGGACCGGGGTGCGGCTGATGTTAAGAGAAGATATGAGCTCTTCTTCGGAGGGTATCCTTTTCCCCACGGGATAGACGCCGGTAACTATCTTTTCCTTGATGTAATCGGCCACCCACTCATATTTTTTCATGCTACTCCTTCACCGAACCGACCATCAGTCCCTTGATAAAGTAGTTCTGGGCAAAAATATACACAAGAATCAAAGGAATCACCGAAATGACGATGCCCGCCATCCGGGTGTTGTTGGCCACCGATTGGGTGGTACTGGTTAGCTCCTGGCTGACCACGAGGCTGCGCAGGGCGATCTGTAGAGTATAGTTTTTAGGAGAGTTGATAAAAAGTACCGCCGGCAAAAAATGGTTCCACCGGTTAACAAACTCAAAGATGGTGATGGTGGCGATCCCCGGTTTAGCCAGGGGAAGGAAGATTTTGAAAAAAACCGTAAACTCCGAAGCACCGTCCATGAAGGCCGACTCTTCCAGAGATTTAGGGATTCCTTCAAAATAATTCTTCATCAGAATAATGCTGAAGGTGGAGACCAAGCCTATCAGGATCAGGGACCAAAGGGTATCCATGAGCCCTAAATTTCTCATGGTAACATAGACCGGAATGATGATCATCTGAAAAGGGATCATCATGGGAATGGTCACAAGCATCACCAAAAACGCCTTTCCGGGAAGGTTGTTCCTCACCAGGACAAAGCCTGCCATGGAACAGAGAATCAGATGGGCGGCGGTACCGACGATGGTAACGATGGCATTATTCACAAAGGGCCGCAGAATGGCCACGTACTTGAAAAGCTGCACGTATCCGGTGATGCTGGGCTCCCGGGGAAAGAGCTTCAAGGTGGTGTCGTAGGACTCCAGATTGGTGGTGAAAGAAACGGCCAGGACATTGATCATGGGAACGATCATGGTCAAGGCGATGAGGATGAGAAACAGGTAGTTGAAAAAGAGAAACAGTCTCCTGCCGGCTGATGTGTAATTCCGCATGTCTATACCTCGTACCGGGCCACCCGTTTGACCAGGAGCGTTACTATCAGGGTGATAAGGAAGCTGAAAATGGAGATCGCCGAAGCGTACCCAATGTTAAATTTTTCCAGACCGTGGACGTAGACGTAATACATGAGAACATCCACCTTGGGAGCCACCACCTCGTTGCGCATCACATAAATCTGGTCGAAAATCCGCAGTGCCCCCATGACGTTGAGAAGCAGCACAACCTTCAAGGTCCGCATCAGCTCGGGAATGGTGATAAACCGGGCCCGCTGCCATCCGTTGGCTCCGTCGATGGTGGCCGCCTCGTAGAGCTCGGGGTTAATACCGGCAATGGACGCCAGAAAGAGGATGCAGACGTACCCGGCCTGTTTCCAGAGGTTCACACCGATGATGATGGGCCGGATATGTTTTTCGCTGACCAGATAGAAAACCGAATCGGCGCCGAAGAGCTCCCTGAGGGAGTTGACCAGCCCCCCGTTGGGAGAGAGGATGAAGATCCACAATCCTCCGACCACCACCCAGGAAAAAATATGGGGAAGGTAGAGGATGGACTGAAACGACCTTTTAACCCCCACCCTTCCCACTTCATTGAGGGACAGGGCCACGAACATGGGGATGAAGGCGGTAAGAAAGACGTTGCTCATCCCCAGAATCAGGGTGTTTTTAAACACCCTCCAGAAACCCGGGGTCTTCAGCATGCTCAGATAGTTCTCCAGTCCTATAAACTCACTGGTTCCCACAAAACGGAACTTCTGGAAGCTCATTTTAAAACCGTCGGCCACGGGGATAAAGGAGAGCAGGATAAAATAAAGAATCGCCGGCAGAATCATCAGATACAAAAGCCGGGATCGGCGGAACTGTTT
Organism: uncultured Spirochaetaceae bacterium; assembly: GCA_964472775.1. Classification (GTDB taxonomy): domain Bacteria; phylum Spirochaetota; class Spirochaetia; order UBA9216; family UBA9216; genus CAYYNJ01. The sequence continues at coordinate 3,166 of CAYYNJ010000097.1, read as the reverse complement.
GGTTAAGGCGCTCGGATAGCTCATCTTCCTCTCTTGTAAACGGATATCGGCCCGAAGAGGCCGATATCCGATGTTGATGTTTGAATGGTTAAAGAGCCGGGTTGTTAGAAAACCCCTTCCTCTTTAAACCGGGCGTTCATGGCGGCAATTCCCTCTTCGGGGGTGATGTCGCCCAGGATGATCTTGGCCGCTTCGGCGCGGGTGATCTCTTCCCAGAGGCTGTTGTAGGGGGTCACCATCTGGGTATAACCGTACTCGAGGATAATTTCCGCCGCTTCGGCAAATCCTTCCGATTCACCCAAAGGGTTGGTCCAGGCCAGGGATTTGGGCTGGGGAGCCCCGTGGTCCATGGCGTGCTTGGCCCCCACCTCGGTGAGTTTATAGGTTCCGTTCGTATAGGTATAGTCGTGGCCCTGGATGCCCAGGGTGGAGAGCACATTACCCTCCGGGGTATGCCAGAATTCCATAACCTTGAAGGCGTTTTCCTTGTTGGTGGAAATCCGGGGAATGGCCATGAGCCCGTCGTCTCCGTTTCGGCACATGATGTGGCCGCCGGGACCCATGGGAGGAGTTAAGGCCCGGGCCTTGAAGGGAGAATTGGGGTTTTCCGCTTTGACGGTCTGATTGTAGAGACCCACCCAGGCGGCCCAGTAGAAGTTCATTCCCGTTTTGCCGGTCATGAAGAGATCCCGGAAATTGGCGGAGGTGTTAGTGATAAAATTGGGTTCCAGGATTCCTTCCTTGTACAGCCGGGCCAGGAATTCATACACCGGAACGGCCGCTTCGGTGGCGAAGGGGGAATAGAGGTTTCCCTTGGCATCTTCGGCGAATCCCCGGACCAGGCCGTAGGCGCCGAACAAGGGGGAAAGATCGTAGAGGGTGTAGCCGATGCCTAAACCGTAGGTATCGTCGACGCCGTTGCCGTCGGGATCATCAAAGGTAAAGGCCCGAAGGACCTCGTAGTAATCATCCAAGGTCTTGGGTTCTTCCAAACCCAGGTTTTCCAGCCAGTCATAACGGACAATGCCGATGGTGCCCTGCTCAAACTTGTTGAAGACCGCGTAGATCTCGCCGTCTTCCTGACGGAGCCTCTCCCACTCAGAGGCGGGGATGATGCTCTCATCGCCCAGGACGGGGGATTTTTCAATCCAGTCGGTGAGGGGTTCAAACAGATCCTGGTCGGCCAGGGCCGCCATATCCGCGGCGGAGAGGTACACGATGTCCAGGGGCTCGCCGGTGGAGAGCATGGCGGTCATCTTGGTTTTGTACTCGCTCCCGGGAGGCTTGATCAGGCTGACCGAAACACCGGTAAGGCGTTTGACCTCATCCTGAAACAAAACATTTTCTTCCGGTTCCCGGCCGCCCTGTACCGAAGTAAGCCAGACAACCTCCTCGTCGCTCCCCTTAGCTTCTTTGTCACCGCCGGAAAACAGCGGCACCGCAGCCAGGAGGAGAACGGCAAATACCAGTAACAGACTCTTGGTTCTCATAAAATTCCTTCCTTTTTTGAGGTAATTTAGGATTGAGTCATTATAGTTTTGTCTCGGTTTTTCCGTCAAACAATCCCTTGATCCGATAAGATGGTAAAATTATTTTATATATTATAAGCAATTACTATGGCTTTAGAGGATTAGTTGTTATTTAATTTATTACTTTAAAAAGTACAAGTTTGCCCAAAGAGTGACAAAAAAGGGGGCCGCCTGGTTGAGGCGGCCCCCGGAAATACTCTGTTGAAAGATTACACCTTGTGTATGGGGAGGATTCTCTCCCTGAGGACTCTCCCCGGACCCGGCTAAATTCCCAGATAGGCCCGCCGGACCTCATCGTTGGCCAGAAGGTTCTCGGCACTGTCGGTGAGGGTGATATTCCCGGTCTCCATGACGTAGCCGCGGTGGGCGATCTTCAAAGCCTGGAAGGCGTTTTGCTCCACCAGAAAGATGGTGGTCTTCTGCTCTTCGTTAATCTTTTTGATAATGCCGAAGATCTGCTGAACGATGATGGGGGCCAACCCCAGGGAAGGCTCGTCGAGGAGAAGAATCTTGGGATCCCCCATGAGAGCCCGGGAGATAGCCAGCATCTGCTGCTCCCCGCCGCTTAGGGTGCCCCCCTGCTGACTCCGCCGCTCCGCCAGACGGGGAAACAGCTCGAACATATACTCGTTGTCCCGCTTGACCTGGGCCTTGTCCTTCCGCAGGAAGGCTCCCATATCGAGGTTTTCCTGAACCGTCAGGAAGGGAAAGATCCTCCGTCCCTCGGGAACCTGGATGACCCCCTTGGTGACGATCTTGTCGGGGCTCATTTTGGTAATGTTCTCATCGTTGAGAATCACATCCCCCTCCCGGGGCGACACGATTCCGCAGATCGACATCAGGGTGGTACTCTTCCCCGCCCCGTTGGCGCCGATGAGGGTGATGATCTCTCCCTCGTTCACTTCCAGGGAGATGCCCTTCAGGGCCTGTATATTGCCGTAGTAGGTTTTAATATTATCCAGCTTAAGCATCACTATTCTCCCAGGTACGCCTTGATAACGGCGGGATTCTGTTTGATCTCATCGGGGACCCCTTGGGCGATCAGCTTTCCATAGTCCATCACGTAGATCCGCTCCGAAAGACTCATCACCAGGCTCATATCGTGTTCGATCAGCAGGATGGTCACATCCTCGTTATCCCTGATCCATTTAATCATATGATCCAGTTCCCGGGTTTCCTGGGGATTCATCCCCGCGGCGGGCTCGTCCAACAAAAGAAGGAAGGGATCGGTGGCCAGGGCCCGGGCGATCTCCAACCGGCGCTGAGCCCCGTAGGGCAGATTCATGGCCAGGTCGTTCACATATTTAGCCAAGCTGACCTTCTTGAGCAGTTCATAGCTTTCATGGATCACCCGCTCTTCCTCTTCCCGGTTGGCCTTGCTGTGGGTGATGGAGCTCCAAAGACCCGATTTAAGGCTCTGATGACGCCCGATCATGACGTTCTCCAGGACACTCATGTTGTTAAACAGCCGGATATTCTGAAAGGTCCGGGCCAAACCCATCTCGTTGACCTTGTTGGTCTTCATCCCGTTGATCCGGCGCTGGGTTCCTCCCGGAGGCTGCACCAGAATGTCGCCGGCGGTGGGATTGTACACCCCGGTGACACAGTTGAAGAAAGTGGTTTTACCGGCCCCGTTG